>JABMPH010000470.1 GCA_013203805.1 Bacteroidota bacterium
AATTGACGCTTTTCAATTAATGATTGATTATTTTTATTCATACTTGTTCCTCTTTGTTGGTTTGGGGATTATTTTCTTAAAACATTACCAATGTTTTGCCTTCCGGCAAAGAGGAACATAGATATCGTTAGACCAAATAAATTTCAGGAGGTATTATGAAAGTTCATTTGAGTTTTTTTAGTGCATTTGTTTCGATTGTATTTTTTATAATATTTTCAAATACTACATACGGTCAACCTGAAACCATATGGACAAAGACCTTCGGAGGAAACGGTTACGATCGTGGCTACTCAGTCCAGCAAACCTCCGATGGAGAATACATTTTAACCGGATATACTTCATCATATGGAGCAGGTGGCCATGATGTTTGGCTGATAAAGACAGACGCATCCGGCGATACTCTCTGGACAAAAACTTATGGAGGAAATAATGGAGATAATGGTGAATCTGTCAAACAAACATCTGATGGAGGATATATCATAATTGGTGATAAAGATGGGTATCCTAGCCATTCTGATGTTTGGTTAATTAAAACAAATTCAGATGGGGATACGTTATGGACAAAGATCTATGGAGGAAATAGTGATGATGCAGGTAAATCTGTCCAGCAAACCTCCGATGGGGGTTACGTCTTAGCGTGTTATACTGAGTCCTATGGTGCAGGTTATTCTGATTTCTGGCTTATAAAGACAGATGCAAATGGTGATACGTTGTGGACTAGAACCTATGGCGGTAATAATAGCGATGGTTGTAAATCTGTCCAACAGACCTCTGATGGAGGATATATCGTAGCAGGAACAACCGAATCTTACGGTTCAGGTGAAATGGATGCTTGGCTCGTTAAGACAGATGCTTCGGGTGATACTATCTGGACAAAAACATTCGGTGGAGACAGTGATGATCGTGGCTGGTCAGCCCGTCAGACTTCCGATGGAGGGTACATCTTAACTGGTGGAACTGCATCTTTCGGTGCTGGTGGTGAGGATGTCTGGCTAGTCAAGACAGATGCATCAGGTGTAATAGTATGGGAAAAAACTTTCGGAGGAAACGGGTATGACAGGGGTCAATCTGTGGAGCAGACAACAGATTGGGGATATATCATAACTGGTTATAACAAATCTATAAATAATGGTATAGAAGATATCTGGCTTATTAAAACAAATGCGGCTGGTGATACAGTCTGGACAAAAACATTTGGATTATTTGGTGGCAAGGGCCAATCTGTCCAACAAAATAGTGATGGTGGATATATCATAACAGGAGGCATTGAATACGAAGCTGGTGGTTCTGATGTCTTACTCATTCTTGTTGCTCCAGATACAGGTTTTATAGCAATCGAAGATAGTCCTAGACTATACCCCAATTCATTCTTGCTTGATCAAAACTACCCAAACCCTTTCAACCCGACTACAACGATATCATTTGAATTACCGATGTCAACAACGGTTAATCTGTCCATTTACAATGTTACAGGACAATTAGTTGAAACTTTGGTAAATGAACATAAAAATGTTGGTTATCATTCAGTAATTTGGAATGCGAGTGGCGTTGGTTCTGGATTATATTTCTATCGAATCGAAGCCGGGGATTATTCAGAAACGAAGAAGTGTCTGATACTCAAATAAAGTGGGTATCGGCGGTCTAACACCCAGTTCACCTGATGCCGAAAGCGTGAAGCATGATTTCGGAAGCTTGGAGTTCAACAATGGTGATTAGATATTACATAAGCACATATGACCGAATTTCGCCACAGGTGACTTACCCCGTTAGGTTGATTTTTTTTGAGATTAGAAAATAATATTAATCGATTTGGACAATTTTGGTTACCAAATAAAATTGAAAATAAGGTATCTGGTTTTTTGACTATCAGTGACGGGGGTGATATAAGATTAGAGATATACGGTTTCTTTGAAGACAACACTAGTGGATTAATAAACGCTTTAAAAGGTGAAAACGAAATAGTCAACAGAATTTGTGGCTTTATAGAGGAATTTGGTTATGTTACTCTCGAAAACTGTTTTTATGAAAAAAGGAATCTTAGTTTTGGTGGAATATCAAGATCTCAAATTCATGTAAACTTAGCATATTTAGGAGTTTCCTTTGATGATGGAGAAGAGGCACTTTTTAATGCATTCGGTTTCTCAGTTGAAGGAATTGATGATTGGATTGGAATTTCGGGGATCAATGTAAATTATGATAAAGAATACCACTTTAGTAAAATTGAATATAATCATCCAGAAGAACTGACAATCAATCTAAATATTGGCTTTAATCTTATAGTTGCACATAATTGGAGTCAGCCGAGTATGCCTGCCCTGAAGGAGGCAAAAATAAGTCAAAAAACATATTTTAAACTCACATCAAAAAAGGCAAGATCAATTGGAGAGTTCATTTCACTTTCTCACAAAATTACTGGATTTACCAGTTTTGCTATTGATCAAAACGTATGTATAGAGAACGTATTTGTTTACTCAGATACACTTAATAGAACATTAACCGATGGTAAATCAATTCCAATTCAAATAAAGGTGTATTACACAAGTATTTTATATACTTCATCAAAACCAAAGATAAATTCTTTTTCAATGCTTTTTAGATTTGGACAAATTTCAAATGATGCAGAAAAGAAAATTAATAATTGGCTAAATGCTTATGAATATATAGAGCCAACAATTAATTTATATTTTTCGACTAAAATTGGTGCACAAAGATATGTAGACGGAAAATTTTTAGCTCTTGTCCAAGCTATAGAATCATACAATAGAAGAACAGATGATGAAAAAGTTATGGATCAGGGAAATTACGAATCTATTGTGGAGACTCTTGTTGAAGCTTGTTCAATAGATAAGAGAGAATGGTTACAGAATCAGCTTAAATATTCAAACGAAATTAGTCTCAGAAGACGATTGAAAAAGGTAATAGAGCCATTTAAAGATTTGATCGGAAATTTGAAATATAGAAAAAAGTTAATTGATGATGTTGTTAATACTCGAAATTACTTTACCCACTATGACACCTCATTAAAAGAATCAATTTCGAAAGGAGACCAGCTTTGGTATTTAACGTTAAAATTGGAAGCAATATTGCAGATGCATCTATTAAATGTAATAGGTTTTACTTTCAATGAAATTGAGTTAGTCGTTAAAAATAGTGATTCGCTTCGATTTAAACTTCAATCAACCTAACACGCGTTGCTACGGACGCCAAACGCAGGCAGCACAAAAG
>JABMPH010000471.1 GCA_013203805.1 Bacteroidota bacterium
AATTCATCTCCATTATATGGATGAAGTGTGCCTTTTCCGATCCATGTCTCTCCATGAAGACGTACTTGAATCTGACTGTCTTTAATGGAAAGCTCCTCCAAAACTTTTCTTGGAATGTAGCCTTCTCCGTCGCCAGTGATTAGTTTACCATTAACTTGATAATTGTCGTCAACTACTTTGATTTTGTGTTCTAATTCCCAAATCCCATGGTGACAATTGGAAGTATAAATCCCAAGGTATGCCAATGCTTCCTGACTGGACCCAAAATAGCTGTGTATGGAGTCGATCACCCCTTTAGTGGCCATCCAAACTTTGCCGCCCTTGAGTGAAGATGAGGCCCCAAGGACGTGAAAAGTCCGATTCGCGTGTTTTATTCCCTTAGCAAAAAGCATTTCTACTTTTGCCTGGAATTCATCGTATTCCACTTCTTTATCCTTATTCGCTCTTAAGATAATAAATGAGCATGGTCTGAAGATGGTTAGCAGGAGTGTATTACGCATGATTACGGGTTCTGCTGGTTGTAGCTCAATCCCATCAAATTCGAAAGTTGAGATTGCATTGTTTTGTTCATCTGCCAAGATTGTTGCAACGATATCCATGGCGTTGTTTTCTGTATTTGACATGTCAGTGTCTCCTTGTTTAGGTTTATTGAAATGAAAAAGCCCACCAACAGGTTTGCTGGTAGGCTTGAGTAATTAATTATTGTGGTAGTTTATTCAGGTGTTTCTGGCCGGGTAGAACAATATCAGTTTTGGTTGCCTATTTTGTGAATATATAGAAGACCAGGGGGTCGAAACTGAAAACTTTTTGGGACCCCTATTTATCTTTATAGGTGACTCGCTTTAGATGGTAAAATGAGAGATATAATTGGCGGGGCTATCTACAATACTTCATGCCAAAGGTGGGATTCGAACTTACGACGGTTTTGATATTTAGAGATTTAGGTAATTGAGTCAAATTATCTACACGCCAATAAATATAAGTATATATTTTTTATATAAAATGTATACTCCTTATATATACAATTAATTCCTAATAATATATTTTGTCCAATATATTGGGGCTGATTATTGGAATTCCCTGATCGCCTTTAAAGGTAAAGAGGAGCTATAATTAACGTTGATTTCTGCTATTTCAGATTCCATTAATGTAGATTGTCAATGCACTGGTGGTCCGATGGAGATGATTATTTATTATTTTCAACATGACAAATAAACAGTAGTATATGAAAATTTATCATTCTTATATTAGCATATATGATTAATCAGTAACTATTTCTTATCTTTAGCGATGAATGTAATTGTAAGAAAATCTAAAATACCAGACTCATTGCCAGACTTTTTTATTTGGCATGGTAAAGTTGAGAAATTTCTTAAGACTTTAGAAAAAACTTTTCCAAATGAAAAAATATTTGACCTTGTCATTAGCTCTCCTCCTTATAACATTGGAAAAGAGTACGAAACAGTAATTACGCAGGAGGAATATATAGAGTGGCAAAAACATGTAATTAAACGATTTCTTCCATTTGTTAAAAATACGGGTGCAATTTGTTGGCAAGTTGGTAGCCATGTAGAAAACAATGTACTAACTCCATTAGACTCGCTATTTATTCCTGTTTTTCAAGAAAATAACCTAAAGCTTAGAAATAGAATAATTTGGCACTTTGGACATGGATTACACGAAACAAAAAGACTATCTGGTAGGTATGAGGTTCTATTATGGTACACAAAAACAAATAAATATATATTCAACCTTGATGATATTAGAATACCACAGAAATACCCTGGAAAACGAGCGTATAAAGGTCCCAAAAAAGGAGAATATTCAGGAAATTATCGCGGGAAAAACCCTACGGATGTATTAGTAATTCCAAATGTGAATAGTAACCATTCCGAAAAAACAATTCACCCTTGTCAATTTCCTATTGGTCTTGTGGAGTTCTGTATAGAAGCATTTACAAATCCTGGGGCAACAATTTTTGATCCATTTATGGGTGTTGGTTCTGCCGGTGCAGCATCAGCCCTTTTTAATAGAAAGTTTATTGGCTGCGAATTAAAAAAAGACTATATAGACATAGCTATCAAAAGAATTAATCTAGCAAATACTAACGATCTAAAATATCGGCCTTGGAAAAAGCCGCTATACGATCCAAAACAATCGCAACTATCAAAAAAACCAAGTAGTTTCAAATAGTGGAAATAGAAAATATTCTATTTAATAAAAATAGCATCCATGAAGACGATGTAGAAATAATCCAACTATTATCTTCACACCCAAATCAGGATATATCAGCAACAGAATTAAAGCTACTGCTAGACAATAACTTATCAAATACGGGATGGCTAGTACCCTACAAATATAGTCCCCAATTAAAGACTACCATCAAAGCAGTACGTGATAAAACGGGATTATGCTTGCCCTTAGGAAATATCGCTAGACTGTTCTATGATCTATTAAAAATGCAATATTGTTACAATGTTGAGGTTATTAACCGTGGAATAATAATATGTCCAATTAAACCCATTGGTAATAAGGCCTATCTTAATAGGCTCGATAGAGAGCTATCTGTGTATAAAAAAGTTATAAATATCCCACTATGTGGAATTGGCGTGAATATAAAGGAGAGTTGACATGAAATTTGGAGAAAATCGTCCTGATCGAATAACTACAATCGAAGCACTTATTAATGGTCCTAAACCAAAAACTACTGAATCGATTAGTATCACGGATTATGATAACGAAGCATTTCCTAAATACAAGGTTGATATTTGGCTCCCAAAATATCGCATTCAAAACACACGCACTCTTGCACATCAAATAGAATATATGAATGCATCCGGAAATATGGAATTATTTGATGATCCTGAATCTGACATTTCTCAACAAGGACAACACGAAATTTTAAAAGAGATGCTAGATGAAGAAGGGCTTTTTAATTTCTTTAAAGAAGGTACTAAACAGCAAAATGCATTAATAATGACGAGAGATGGATTTGTGATATCTGGGAATCGGAGATTGAGTTGCTGGAGAGAGCTGTATTTCTCCGATATAAAAAAATACCAGCATTTATCATCAATAGATGTTTGTTTTTTAGAGCATCCGAATAATTCTCCTGAAATAGATAAAATTGAAGCTCTGCAAGAAACTGGTAAATCTATTCAATCGAAATTTGGATGGTTTCAGATGGCTATGAAGTTTCAAGAGATTTTAAACGCCTTCGGAGAAGACCCAACAATTGGATATACAAGAATCATTAGGCTTTATCAAAATAGTGAATACATAACAAAGAAACTGGACAAAGGAAGAATAGAAGACGTAAATCGTTGGATAGATATTGCAGATAAGGCTAAGAAGATGATGATTGATGATAAAGTCTCGTTAGAATTTATTTTGAAAAGCAAGCTAGTATTTGAGGCGTGGTTTGATTGTCAGCTCAAAGAGGATAAGGATATTAAAGTAGTTGATTATGATATATTCGACAAAATAGCGCATGACATAGTACTAGTAGACCCTAAAGTAACTAAAATTCGCAACAAACATCATGCAATACAGGATATTTCAAAGCATTATAAAAAACTAAAAACAAAATTGATCGACCAACATGAATTACTAGTCCACCACCACCCTGAAGCTGAGATTCTTAAAGTCTTAAACCGGGACTCAGTTAAAGATAATATAGAAAAAGTGATTGAACATATTGATATCATTAAATTCAATGAGAATAACAAAAATAAGAGAGAGATTGCCAAGAATAATATTATTAAAGCGCAACAATTTCTTAAGGAGGGTGAAGACAATTTAACCATAGACAGTAAAATTGATGGTGTGGAAGATAGAATTAAACAGATAAATATTCACATAAACCGAATCAAAAGTAAAATTAAGAGTTTTGGTCATAGATAATGGCCTATTGCATTTATAATGAGAAGAGTTATACGGCTGAAATAAGTCAGTTCACCAACTCTCAGTTATATCAAAGGTTGTGCATGATCTATAGATATAGTGAATTAATTAGAACAAGCAAAAAACTAATAATCCCTTGGAATAGCTACATTAATAAATTGACTTACGTATCTGAATGTGAGGAAATTTGTTCTGAAAGCATAGAGTATTCTAAAAACGCAGCAACTTTAATTTCATTTTCTAGGACCAATCAAAAGATTTATTCCAGTGCATCTAGTTCTGTTTCGAAAGATGAACTTAATCGTGTTTTGACGAATAGAGGTTTTAAAAGGAAACTTTTACCTTATCAATTAAATAATGTTAGACGATTAGTTAGCCTAAACTCAGGTGCAACCTTTTCTGTCCCTGGATCCGGAAAAACAACTGAAGCGCTTGCTTTTTTTGCGTATAAATCTGAGCCAAAAGACACTTTATTTGTAATCGCACCAATTAATGCATTTTCTGCATGGGACAAAGAATTACAAGATTGTTACGAAGACGACAACTTATCCCTTACCCAAATAACCTCAACAAAACCTATTTTGGTCAAACAAATTTTAAAGAGCAATAAAATGTTTATTGTCAACTACCATAAATTGGATAAAATAAAGGAGATAATAGCCGAGTACCTATTAGGTAACCCAACCATTATGTTTGTCGATGAGTCGCACTATATCAAGACACTAACTAGTAATAGAACATCAGCGGCTCTCTCATTTTCTCATTTACCCAAGGCAAAACTAATAATGAGTGGAACCCCACTACCAAACAGTGTAGATGATATAATTCCTCAATTTAATTTTATTTACCCAGAGATTCTAGCCTATCGTGAAACGGTTGTTGACCAAATTAGAAATGTGTATGTGAGAACAACTCGAAATCAACTTGGTATTTTACAAGGAAGGTTTATCCCTGTATCCATACCATTCTCAGATTCAGCTAGAAAAATATACCGCATTTTTCGAAATGATGTCATTTCAAATGTTAATTACCAATCTGCAGTTGAAATTCAGAGAATTAAAAGGAGTGTTATTCTTATCCTTCAACTAATTTCTAATCCGATACTTTTGCTAAATAGAATACAGCAAATTCCAAGATTCCCAAATGAGTTATTACAAAATATTGATTCTCCAAAACTTGATTACACTTGTGAGGTTGCTAGGAAATTTGACGCACAAAACAAGAAGGTAATAATTTGGACCTCTTTCAGAAAAAACATTGACATACTGGCTTATAGACTAAAAGATATAAATTGTAGAATAATTATGGGTGGTGTTTCTCCTTCTGAAAGGAAAGAAGCTATTGAACTCTTTAACAATTCTAATTCTTGTAATGTCATCATCATCAATCCTGCAGCTGGATCAGAGGGAATCAGTTTACATTACCAATGCCATCATGCAATATATATTGATAGGACTTTTAACGCAGTCCATTGGTTACAATCCCAAGATAGAATTAGGCGGATTGGACAAGAAAAAGAACCTGTATTCGAGATTCTATTTCATCAAAATACGATAGATGAAAGGATCGATTTACGCCTCAGAGATAAAGTAAGGGTTATGCAAGAAGTTCTTGACGATTATACAATAAATGTCGAAAAAGAGCCCATACAATATGTCGACGACGAAGATAATGTTGAGAGTTATGACGGATTCGATATAGACTTCAAGGACTTAAAATACGTCGTTGATTGCTTTAAAGATGAGTCCCTATAATATAACAATCTCAATGTTTTGGGATAGCCAAGCCCTTATTAAGGATATTAGCAGGCGCAATATTCACTATTCTGATTTAGATGTATCTTTAATTAAAAAAAATAAG
>JABMPH010000041.1 GCA_013203805.1 Bacteroidota bacterium
ATAATATTAGTTTAAATATTGAAACTGCTGAAGAATCTATTTCAGGAGATACTTTCTGTACAACATTATAACTTATTACATTCCCTAATTTATCAGTTAGAAATTTTATTTTTACAGTACCCTGAACTTTATTTTTAAGATCTTTTTCAGGAAAATCGATGTGAGTTTTAATAAAATTCTTAGTTACTTTGTTTCCTGATACAGTTACTGGTTGTGTATTTTGTGCAATAGTGGACACAAAGAGAGTAAAGAGTAATAATACACATATACAAAATCTGCAATATTTCATAGTATTCATGGTTTAATAAAACATGGATAAAGGTATGCCAAATGTATGATATTTTAGTAGTTTTACTCAAAAAATTAGTAACATGATTACATAATACAAACAATGTTTCAGACTAATCTTATTCTCTAATTTTTCTTATAAAATTAACTAATGATGTCGTATAGTATGAGTAATGAAAGTGAAAATTTTGATAAACCGATATTTGGGATTCGTCCGGTAATTGAGGCAATTAATGCTGGTAAAGAAATAGATCGGGTATTTATTCAGAACGGATTGCGGACAGAACTCTTTCAAGAGCTTATGTCGTTATTAAAGCAGGATAATATTCCATACAAGTTTGTACCAATTGTTAAGCTCAATAATATTACGCGCAAAAATCATCAGGGCGTTATTGCTTATGCCTCACCAATTGCATTTTCAAATATTGAACATATTATCCCGGGATTATTTGAGGAAGGTATTGAGCCTCTAATCCTAATTCTTGATAAAATTACCGATGTTAGAAATTTTGGAGCAATTTTAAGAACTGCTGAGAGCACTGGCGTAAATGCAGTTGTATTTCCTACACAAGGAGCCGCATTATTGAATTCGGGAACCGTTAAGTCATCTGCAGGAGCTATTTACAATATCTCGCTATGTAGAAGCGATAATCTTAAAGATACTATTGATTTTCTTAAAAATAGTGGTTTAAATATAGCCGCGGCTACAGAAAAAGGTTCAGAGCTTTATCACAAATCTGACTTAACAGGACCTTTAGCCCTAATAATGGGGTCGGAGGGTGATGGTGTGAGCGGTGAATATTTAAAACGCTCAGACATTAAGCTTATGATACCCATGTTGGGAATAACAGCATCACTTAATGTATCTGTTGCAGCAGGTGTTTTGCTTTACGAAGTAGTAAGACAACGTAGCATTAGTTAATGACCAGAAACCTATTCAAAAAAAAAAACTCCGATTATTATCGGAGTTTCACAATAGTTAATAATTGTATTATCTTCTAGCTTCTTTGATTCTGGCTTTCTTACCACGAAGATTGCTGAAATAAAATATACGAGCTCTACGAACAACGCCAACTTTATTAACAACTATTTCTTCAATAAATGGTGATGCATCTGGAAAGATTCTTTCAACACCAATATTGTTAGAGATTTTTCTTACAGTAAAAGTTGCGCTTGGTCCACTACCAACACGTTGTAGCACAACACCCTGATATTTCTGTAAACGTTCTTTATTGCCTTCTTTTATCTTATAAGTTACAGTAATTGTGTCTCCAGCTTTAAACTTTGGAAGCTCTTGTACCTTAACAGTGTCTTCTACTATTTGTAATAATTCGTTCTTGCTCATCGATTTAAGATTAAGAGTTGATTTCTCAAAAATGAGTGCAAATATACAGCTATTTATTCAACCTCAAATTATTTTCGCAAAATAATTATTTGATTTATTAAATGGTGATTGTTAGTAAGTAAGATTACAGTTTTTTGTTACTAATAGTTGTTGTTAAAATGTTCATATATGTTTTAAATATAATGTATGTTATGTACCATAACCTTTACTATATCTGACATATATAATAAGGAGCCGTTTTTGTCAGGATCTGACTTGTCCATAAGTATTCTACGATGATATGGTTATATTTATTATTATATCAGGTTATTTTAACCTTTGTTCTTTTTGAAATAATTCACTTAATTTTACAGAATTGTATCATTTTAATTGATTTGATTATGCTTCGACACATTGTTATGATTAAGTTTAAAGCTAAAACTGATTCAGATCTAGCTTCAAACAAGCTAAAAGTAATGTTAATTGAGCTAAAGAATACTATCGATTCGTTGCTTGATATGGAAGTGGGTATTAATATTAGTTCTAAACCATCTGCATATGATATTGTTTTAACCGCCGATTTTAATGATGATCAGGGATTAAATAGTTATCGTGTTCATCCTGACCACATGAGCGTATTGGAGTATCTAAAGGTTGTTATGGAAAAGGCAACGGTTGTAGATTACATTATTTAGTTTCTTTTTCTATTCCAAGTTCTTCAATAAGCATAGCCTGAAGACGTTGAGCAGAAACTCGGAATTTCATTTCACCCTTTATGCTATACGATATTTTACCTGTTTCTTCGCTAACTGTAATAGCAATACAATCACTTACCTCACTTATGCCAATTGCAGCTCGATGACGCAAACCAGCACGTGCTGTTATTTGTTTTTTTGTTACTGGCATTATGCAGGCAGCGGCTCTTAACTTATTCTTGGTAATAATCATGGCACCGTCATGAAGCGGACTATTCTTAAAGAAGATATTTTCGATCAATTGCGATGATATGGTAGCGTCGATAATTTGCCCTGTTTCAACATATTGATTAAGCTCATTTTGCCTTGTTATAACAATGAGCGCACCTATTTTTTGTTCCGACATGCGCTGGCAGGCAACAATTATTGGATCAATTTCAAACTCAAACCTTTCCTTGAAAACAATATTTAAGAATTTGAATCTTCGGCCATGTCTATTGAAAAACGTTGTGGTTCCCAGCGCCAATAAGAATTGTCTGATTTCTGGCTGAAAAATGATAATAAGTGCTACTAAACCAACGCTTATAAAAGCTCCTAATATCTGCGAAAGCAACTCCATTTGAAATGCATCAACCAATTTCCATATTAGAAATAATGAAACAATACCAAAAAAAATATTTATGGCCACAGTTCCTTTAAGCATTCTTAACAATGTATAAAGAAGAACCGCAACCAATATTATATCCAATAGGTCGAGGATTCGAATATCAATAAATAATAGATTCAAAGTCAATGATTTTGTTCAAAAATAAGCAATATACAATAACCTGCAATAGTTTAGGTATTGTTATTTGCTTTTTTCTTTAGCCAGTTATACCACTGATCCATTCCATCACCGGTTTTTACAGAAACTGTAATAAATTCTAGATTTTTATTTACTTGTGATGCATATTTCTTTGCTCGTTCAACATCGAAATCCACATAAGGTAGTAAATCAGTTTTGTTGATTATACATAATTGAGCAGTTTGAAACATTGTAGGATATTTGATTGGTTTATCGTCACCTTCGGTTGTGCTGATTACAACAATACGTGAGCTTTCTCCCAAATCGAACATAGATGGACAAACAAGGTTTCCAACATTTTCAATTAGTAGAACAGAACCATTCTTAGGTTTCAACTGTTTTGTAGCAGTATTAATCATTTCAGCATCCAGATGACAACCATTTCCAGTATTTACCTGAATTACGGGTGCTCCTGCTGCGTGAATTCTGTCCGCATCATTTGATGTTTGTTGATCTCCTTCTATTATATAGAAATCGATCTCTTTTTTTAGCTCCTTAATGGTTTTTTCAAGAAGGCTGGTTTTGCCTGAACCTGGAGAACTAACAAGGTTTAATGCACAAATATTCAGGGCTTCAAAATAACCTCTGTTGTTTTCAGCTTTTAGATTGTTTTTTGAAAGCACATCTATTTCTAACTGAATCTCTTTACTAACCGTATGGTCATGATCGTGATGTTCGTGATGATGGTGATCATGGTGATCGTGACCATGGTGATGACCTGATTGGCCAGGTATTGTATATGTTATGTGGTTTTCATCTCCACAACCGCATGTTCCGCACATAATATTTTGTTTTAAAATTACTAATGTGGTGCAAAATTAAGAAAAGAGAATCTATTCTATTAATTAATTGTATATAATATGAAAATTTGTATTTCCATGTCTCCAAAGTTACTGAACTGTGCATTACGACAACGATTGTGAAAGATTAACTAACTATTTGAAATCATTATTAATTAGCTGTTCGCTGTTTCACAACAGGTTTTTTGCATTATATTAGCAACTAATTTTTAACCCCTAAAAACATTGGAGATATGAAGAAACAAGTCTCATTAAGTGTTCAGTGTCCACATTGTTTGACTTCATTAATGGATAATGAAAAAGAACTACACGGATTTCCATCGATAAAACTTAACATAGTTACACCAGAAGATAGAGGTGTAATTCATATATGCTCAGTTTATGAATGTTTTGATCATAATGCAAATATTGATATTAAAGATAATACTGTAGTTGACTTTTACTGTCCTAGTTGCAACAAAGAATTATTAGTAAATGAAGAGTGTAAAATATGCGGTGCACCAATGGTTTCATTTGTGCTCAAAGTGGGAGGCAGAGTAAATATTTGTTCACGTAAAGGATGCTCTAATCATTATGTAGCATTTAGTGATCTTTCCACCGAGTTAACAAAATTTTACAATGAATTTGGTGACTAGCAAATTCTAGGTAGTTGTTGACCACTTAACATTTCAATAACTCGTTTGCCACCAACACTAGTGTTGAGCCATGCCATGCCTTTATGGTTTTCGCTTACTTCACCTATAATTGAAGCCTCTTTACCGAAGGGGCTTTCTTTAATGGTACTAAGAACTTTGTCAGCATCCTCATTGCTAACAATCATTACTACTTTCCCTTCGTTGGCTACATATATTGGATCGAATCCGAGCAACTCACACAATCCTCTAACACTTTCGTGGATAGTAAGCTGGTCTTCATTTAGTAGTATTCCATAATTACTTCCACGAACAAGTTCCGAAATTACAGTGCCAAGTCCACCTCTTGTTGCATCGCGCATAAACTTAATCTCGTTGCTAACTCCAAGCGCGTCAGCTATAAGATGGTTTAAACAAGCACAATCCGATTCGATGTGGGTTCGAATATTAAGATCATTTCGAGCCGCCATAACCGACATTCCATGATCTCCAATACTGCCATTTATAATAATTTTGTCGCCAGGAACAATGCCCTTACCCGAACTAATATTTATATACTTATCGTTAAGTTCTCCTATACCTGATGTATTTATAAATACCTTATCACATTTACCTTTATCAACAACTTTGGTATCTCCGGTAACTATTTTGATGCCAGCTTTTTTTGCATCCTCTGCCATCGAAATAACAATTTTCTCCAAGTCACTAATTGGGAATCCTTCTTCAATAATAAAACCAACACTTAAAAATAAAGGTTTGGCACCAGATACTGCTAAATCATTTACAGTTCCAGCAATTGCCAGATTGCCAATATTCCCTCCTGGAAAGAAAATTGGATCAACAACAAATGAGTCGGTTGTGTAGGCAATATGACCGCTGTTTACAGGCAATATTGCCGAATCAGATTGCTGTTCTAATATTGGGTTTTTAAAATGTCGTGCAAAAAGGTTATCGATAAGTTCGTGGCTTAATTTGCCACCACTTCCGTGACCCAATAATATATTGTCAGTATTATTCATTTGTTACGTTTTTGAAAAATTGCTTTCGCGTTTTTGTTATCTGTTGTATAAATAGGATGCGTGACAGGATCCTTCACTACTTACCATACAAGCTCCAACAGGGTCGGAGGGAGTACACACTTTGCCAAATAATCCACAATCTTTCGGCTTCTTTTCTCCTCTCAGTATGAGCCCGCAAATGCAGCCCTTGGGCTCAATTGTTTCCTCTACCTCTACGGTTATCATTTTCTCAGCATCAAACTTTTCATATTTTTGTTTGATTTTAAGACCACTATTCTTTAGTACGCCAAGTCCTCTCCACCAATCATCTCTGTATTCAAAAACCTCATCCAGCATTTGCTGAGCAACAATATTTCCTTCGGGTTTCACAACTCTGGTATACTGAATTTCAACTTTTGGGTCGTTATTTTCAAATTGTTCAACTAGCATAAAAATGGACTGCATGAGGTCGACAGGTTCGAAACCACTAATAACAACTCCCATGTTATATTTCTTGGGAATATTTTCATAAATACCCTTACCCGTAATTGTACTAACATGTCCGGGACCCACATAGCCATCAATTTGAATGCCTTCATCAATAAGTGTTTCCATTGCTGGAGGCATTACTTTGTGAGCGCTATAAACGAAGAAATTATTTAATGATGCAGTGCTGGCCTTAATTATACCGGCAGCAGATGATGGTGCTGTTGTTTCAAATCCGATACCAAGAAAAATAACTCTTTTGGCTTTATTTTCTTTAGCTATTAGCATTGCATCCAATATGGAATAAACTATCCTTATGTCAGCTCCTTTGCCCTTCTCTTTTTCAAGAGTTGAGCTTGACCCTGGTACCCTTATTAAATCACCATATGTAGTGATAATTACATCATCAAGACGGCTATAGGCAACAGCTCTATCAATATATTCACGACTTGTAACACACACCGGGCAACCAGGACCAGAAACAAGCTCTACTGTATCGGGAAGCAAATAGGGTAACCCAAATTTTTGAATAGACATTGTATGGCCTCCACACACTTCCATTAAACGTATTGGCTTTGTTGATGTTTTCTTTATTTGACCTGCAAAATACTGAACAATCTCCTTATTTCTGTACTCATCTATATATTTCATATCCTATTCTAAATTAGTCTTTTGTTTTGTTCAGTCTCTTCCTGATCCATTTTCTCATTCAATTGTTTGAACTCTTCAAAAGTACTTAGGATACTATTTGCTTCATCTGTATCTAATTTTTGTATGGCAAAACCAGTATGAATTAATACATAGTCACCTATCTTAACATCTTCATTTGAAATGAGATCGAGGCTTGTATTATATCTTGATTCGCCAACACTACACGTTGCAATTCCATCTTCTATACTTTCAACTTTTGCCGGAATACTTAAACACATATCTAAAATTTTAAATTGATAATTTTTCTTTTTATATTGACTAATTATAATTAATTAATTAATAATTATTTTCCTTTTTTGATTTCTCTTCTTTTTGCAGCTACAGCAATCTGTCCCAAAGCAATACCCCCATCGTTTGATGGTATTTGTGATTGAGTATAATACTCGAATCCATTAGCCAAAAGTTGAATCTCCGCTTTTTCAAGCAATATACTATTCTGGAAAGACCCACCCGAAAGAACTATTCTATTTATTCCTTTTTTCTCCCTTATTACCTCAGCCGTTTCTACAATTACATTTACAATGGTGTTGTGGAACTTGCCTGCAATATCTGCAATATTTACATTATTTAGTATGTCCTCAATAATTTCTACAAAAGTACTTTTAAAACTTATATTTTCAGTAGATAAGAAAGAGTAACTATCTATTATATTTGGATTTGCAATCGACTCAAGTTGCATTGGTGCTTCTGCATGATAAGTTGCGTTATGGCAAACACCTAATAAAGCTGATACAGAATCAAATAAACGGCCTGCGCTACTCGACAATGGAGAGTTTAACTTTTGTTCAATAATATTTATAATTGTTCCGAGATCGCCCTTGTTCAGATCAGTAAACAGTGAAGGGTAAAGTGAAATTACATCCATGCCAAAGTAATGTACCAAATATGACGTCATCATCCTCCAGGGATGCTTTGTAACCGCATCACCACCAGGTTGTGGAATATATTCAAAGTGCGTAATTCTTTCGTAATCTGCTAAATCACAAACAAAAAATTCGCCTCCCCAAATATTTCCATCATCTCCTAATCCAGTACCGTCAAAACTTATACCAATTACATTTTCATCAAGATTATGTTCAGCCATACAAGAGGCAATATGGGCATGATGATGCTGGACCTTTTCAGTGGGGATATTCAATTTCTCAACGAATCTTGATGATAAATAATCTGGATGCATATCCACAACAGCTAATTGAGGGATGAAGCGAAATAGTTTACTAAAACGATTAACCGATTCGTCATAGAATTCTAATGTTTCCAGATTCTTCAAATCTCCAATATGCTGACTTAATATCGCTTGCTTTCCTTTACCAATAGCAAAGCAATTCACTAATTCAGCTCCAGCAGCAAAAATCCCTTCGGTTTCAAGCATTAATTCAATTGGGGAGGGTGCATAACTTCGCGATCTGCGAATGGTTCTTGGAATATTGTTTATTACCTTGGTTACCGAATCGTCAGTCCTATTATATATTTCACGATTGTAAGTAATTATTGCATTACTAATTTCCCCTAATTTTATAATTGCCTCATTGTCTGAAATTAGTACGGGTTCATCACTTAAGTTACCACTCGTAAGAACTATTGAATTGATGGTCAATTTATCAAACAACATGTGATGAAATGGCATATAAGGCAGCATCACACCTATGGTATCCAAACCAATACTTATGTACTGCGAAATTTGTTTCTTAAGTTTAAGAAGTACTATTGGTTTCCTCCAGCTGGTTAATAGTTTCTCCTCTTGTTCATTTATATATAGGTATTCTTTTGCAGAATCAACATCTCTAAACATGATAGCAAATGGTTTCCCTTCCCGATTTTTCGCTATTCTTAAATTAAGGATACTATTTTCGTTGTAAGTATTACATGCAAGGTGGTATCCTCCCAACCCCTTAATTGCAACAATACCACCTTCTTCAAGGATAGCGGAAGTTTTATTTAAGATCGAGTCGATATCAACTATTTTATTGTTGTTATAGTGAAGAGTATAATGCGGACCACAGTTATTACAAGCAACGGGCTGTGCATGAAATCGCCTATCAAGTATATTAATATATTCATTATTGCACTTCTTACACATGGGAAAAATATCCATAGTTGTAAGTGGCCTATCGTAGGGAAGGTCTTTAATTATTGTAAATCGAGGCCCACAATTTGTACAATTTGTAAAAGCATAATCAAGTCTGTTTTCTTGTGTTTTTATATCCTCAAGACATTCTTGGCAAACAGCAATATCCGGACTTACTTCTGTTATTTCATTCGATTGTGAACTGCTTTTAACAATCTCAAAATTTTCATAGCCAATGGGTTTGGTATTATTAATCTTAATACTGGAAATATTGGAGGCAATGGGAGTACGAATTGGTATATCATTAATGAAATTATCTATACACTTTTTATCACCTTCTACAATAATTATAACCCCTGTATTGTTGTTTTCAACTGTTCCGTTTAACTTATGCAAAATAGCCATTCGGTATATGGCTGGACGGAATCCAACACCTTGAACTAATCCTTTGATTATTATTTCTTTAGCCTCAGTCATATAATACGAATAGTTAGCCGTCAAAACTAATTTAAATTCATTATAAATTCATCATAAATTTATTCTTTTGTGAAAAGAATAACAAGAAAAGGGTTATATTTGCTGTGAAATAATTAACAGTGCAAATGTATTTCTTTTTCCATAATTAAATCCAGATCAATGAAAGAAAAAATTCTTGAAATTATCAGTAATTATAATAAAGACAAAACCAGGCTTATGGATATTCTGCATGATATCCAAGGCATCGCTGGCTATGTTGATGATGAATCCGTAGAGCTTCTACATCAGGAGCTTGGGATATCAGAATCACAAGTGCGAGAAGTTATCTCTTTTTATCATTTTTACTCAGATAAGCCTTTGGGTAAGGTTAATATTTACCTAAACGATAGTGTAACTGCAGTTATGCATGGACGTGAAGCTGTACTTGATACATTTGAAAAAGAGTGTAGTGTAAAAGAAGGGGCAGTAAGCGAAGATGGCGAGTTTGGTTTATTTAATACTTCATGTATTGGTATGAATGACCAGGAGCCTGCAGCCATTATTAATGGCAAAATGTTTACCAGATTAACCCCTTACAGAGTAAAAGAAATTATCAAAGACCTGAAAAGTGGCAAAGATATTAAGGAGTTGATTTACGAAGGTGATGGTGGAGGAAGAAATGCTTTACCTGAAATTCACTCGATGGTATGTAACAATATCCGTAGAAGAGGCGCTTTATTAACACATGATTATACTCGTTTTGATGTAACTAAGAATGTGCTTGCTAATACATCTCCTGAAGCAATTATTGATGTTGTTGAAGCATCTAATATTCGTGGTAGAGGTGGCGCTGGTTTCCCTACAGGTATGAAGTGGAAATTTGGCAGAAAAGCTAAAGGAGATCATCACGTTATAATCTGTAATGCTGATGAAGGCGAACCTGGTACTTTTAAAGATAGAGTTATTCTTACCGAGTTTCCTGAGTTAGTTTTTGAAGGAATGGTTATTGCTGGTTATGCTGTAGGAGCTGATATTGGTTTATTGTACTTACGTTATGAGTATAAATACTTGCTTAATTACCTAAATGGTATTCTTGATGATATGAGGAGCAATAATTTGCTTGGAGATGGTATCAATAATATTGATGGCTTTAATTTTGATATTAGAATCCAGCTTGGTGCCGGAGCATATATTTGTGGTGAAGAATCTGCGTTAATTGAATCATTGGAAGGTAAACGCGGAGAACCACGCGACAAACCACCTTTCCCAGTTGAGAGAGGTTATCTTAATTACCCAACGGTAGTTAATAATGTTGAAACATTGGCCCTAATTCCAAAAATAATAACAAAAGGATCCGACTGGTTCCTTGGTATGGGAAACAAAGCTTCTGCCGGAACTAAGATACTTAGTATTTCAGGTGACTGTAATTATCCCGGTATCTATGAAGTAGAGTGGGGTACAACCATAAAAGATATACTTGATATGAGTGGTGCATTGGATGTTCAGGCAATTCAGGTTGCTGGTCCATCAGGTGCTTTAATTGGTGAAAAAGATTTTGGAAGACAAATTAGTTATACTGATCTTCCAACTGGTGGCTCAATGATCGTATTCGGAAAAGAAAGAGACATCCTAAACGATGTTGTTATGAACTTTATGAATTTCTTTATTGAGGAATCATGTGGTTCATGTTCTACATGTCGTAATATGACATCTGTATTAAGAGAACGGTTTATTAAAGTACTTGAAGGTCGTGGTGTAAAAAGCGATATTGAAGATTTGCTTAACTGGAGTGACTTGTTAAAAGTGAGCCGTTGTGGTTTAGGCCAAACAGCTGCAAACCCAATAACTTCTAGTATTACTAACTTCCGTCATCTTTATGATAATCTTATTCAAAAGGATGTAGAATTTGATACAGGTTTCGATTTGGAAGAATCAGTAAAAGCTTCATGTGCTGCTGTTGGCAGACAACCAATTCTTCATAATATGTAATCGATAAACAGAAAACCATGAATAATACTATAAAATTTAAAATCGACGGTAAAGAGATAGTTGCCGAGCAGGGTAAAACAGTTGTAGAAGCTGCCCACGAAAATGGAGTTTATATTCCAACGTTATGCAATTTTCCAGGAGTTCCCCCAAAAGGAGGTTGTAGAATGTGTACCATTAAAATTAATGGTAGGTTTATGACATCATGTACAACTCCTGCTGCAGCAGGAATGGAAATTGAAAGTGATACTGCTGAAATAAATGATCTTCGCAAAAGTATAATAGAATTACTATTTGTAAGTGGAAATCATTTTTGTCCAGCTTGCGAGAAGAGTGGAAATTGCGAATTACAAGCACTTGCATATCGCTATCAAATGATGGTGCCAAAGTTTCCTTATTCCTTCCCTGTAAAAGAAGTTGATGCTTCAAGTCCTAAGATTATTAAGGATCAAAATAGATGTGTACTATGCCAAAGGTGTATGAAAACCATTAAAACTGAAAATGGTGAGCGCTATTTTGCTTTTGAAAATAGAGGAAATAAACTAGAAGTTATTCTAGACCCTGAATTAGGAGAAAAAATGACCGACGAAATTGCAAAACTAGCAATGGACAATTGTCCTGTTGGATCAATTATACAAAAAGAAGTTGGTTTTGTTGAGGCAATTGGAACTCGCAAATACGACAAGGAACCAATCGGAACTGACATAGATGTTAAACTTTAAAATTCGAAAAGATGAGTAAAAAAATAATAGCAACAGCTTCTTTAGCAGGATGTTTCGGTTGTCATATGTCAATTTTGGATATTGATGAACGTATTCTTGACCTTGTTGAGTTAGTTGAATTTAATAAGTCGCCTGTTGATGATATAAAGAAATTTACCAAAAGAGTTGATGTTGGAATAATAGAAGGTGGATGCTGTAACAGCGAAAATGTTGAAAACCTGAGGTATTTCAGAGAAAACTGCGATGTTCTTATTTCACTGGGCGAATGTGCAATAATGGGAGGGCTTCCTGCATTGCGTAATGGTATACCTATTAAAGAATGTCTTGAAGAAGCATATTGTGATGGGCCAACAGTTAAATTAAATACTGAGAAAATAATTCCAAATGATCCGGAATTACCTATGATACTCGACAAAGTTTATCCTTGTCATGAAGTTGTGAAAATAGATTACTACTTGCCGGGTTGTCCGCCACGCGCCGATCTAATCTGGGATGCTCTTGTTGCGTTATTAACAGGTAGTGAAATGGATCTTCCATATGAAGTAATAAAATTTGATTAACATTGTAAACTAATAGATCATGCCAAAGAAAATAACTATAGAACCTGTAACCCGTGTCGAAGGACATGGGAAAGTTACTATCAAAATAGATGACGAAGGTAAGGTACGTGAGTCAAGGTTGCATATTGTAGAATTTAGAGGATTTGAACGTTTTGTACAAGGTCGCCCATATTGGGAAGCTCCTGTATTAGTTCAACGTCTATGCGGGATTTGTCCTGTAAGTCATCACCTAGCAGCAGCAAAAGCACTTGATGTAATTGTTGGAGCAGGAACTGGTGACGGGCTAACTGCTGTTGGCGACAAAATGCGTCGGTTAATGCATATGGGCCAGTTTTTTCAATCACACGTTCTACATTTCTTCCATTTGAGTTCACCCGATTTCCTATTTGGAATTAATGCTGATCCTGCGATTAGAAATGTAATCGGTGTAATTGAGCATCATAAAGACCTTGCTGTCCAGGGTGTAATGATGAGAAAATATGGACAAGAAGTAATTTATCATACTGCAGGTAAAAAAATTCACGGTACAGGTGCAATCCCTGGTGGAATAAATAAAAACCTAAGTATTGCTGAACGTGACTTATTACTTAATGGAGCTGCTCCTTTAAATGCAGACCAAATGGTTGAGTGGTCAGTTGCAGCATTAAATTTCTTCAAAGCTTATCACAAAAGCAATAAAACCCTGGTTGATACTTTCGCTGAATTTCCTTCAAATCACTTAAGTTTAGTGAGAAAAGATGGAGCAATGGATCTTTATAATGGGGTACTTAGGGCTGTTGATACTAATGGTAATCGAATTCTTGATGATGTTGATTGTCAGGATTATGATAAGTATATTGAGGAGGAAGTTCGTAACTGGAGTTATATGAAATTCCCATACTTAAAGCATTTAGGTAAAGAAAAAGGTTGGTACCGTGTTGGTCCACTTGCTCGTTTAAATGTTGTTGATTTTATACCAACTCCACTTGCACAAAGGGAATTTGAAGAGTTCA
>JABMPH010000472.1 GCA_013203805.1 Bacteroidota bacterium
CGTGTTTTTGGTATGGTTGGTCATTCAAATCTTGGATTTGCAGATGCACTACGCCGACAGGAAGAATCAGGTAATCTTAAATTTATAGGTATTCGCCACGAAGGAGCGGCTTCTTTTGCGGCTTCTGCTTATGGAAAACTTACCGGTAAACCGGCCGCATGTTTTGCAATTGCCGGTCCAGGATCAACAAACATGTTTACAGGGCTGTGGGATGCCAAAGTTGACCGAGCTCCTATTCTGGCTCTTACAGGTCAGGTTGCTACTCAGGTGATGGGAACTGGAAATTTCCAGGAAGTTGATCTTGTTAGAGCCTTTAGTACAGTTGCTGAGTTTAATCACAGGGTTGAACACAAAAGCAAACATAGTGAGTTGATGGCCATGGCCATTAAAAATGCCATAATCAGAAGGGATGTAAGTCATCTTACTTTTCCCGATGAAGTGCAGGAGTTACTACTTGAAAATAATGAACAGGCGATAACATCCGAAGGTAGATTGACTCCAATGACTATTGCACCACCAAAAAAAACATTTGAAAAAGCTTTGTCGATGTTAAACTCAGCTGTACGTCCAGTAATAATAGTGGGCCATGGTGCTAGGTTTCATATGGATGAAATAACTCGTTTTGCTGAAAAAATGAAATCGCCGGTATTAACTACTTTTAAAGGAAAAGGTCTTATATCTGACAGTCATCCTTTAGGTTGTGGAGTGCTGGGAAGAAGCGGAACTCCTGTTGCCTCATGGTTTATGAACGAGTCAGATTTATTACTGGTAATTGGTGCTTCTTTCTCAAACCATACCGGGATAACTCCTAAGAAACCAACCATACAAATCGATTTTGATCCATTGGCACTGAGTAAATTTCATGAAATTGATGCAGCAGTATGGGGAGAAATTTCTGTTACAGTAGATATGCTAAATGATCAATTATCCATACTAAATAATAAGATTGATCAATCCAAAGAAATCAGTTCAAGATGGAATATTTGGAGAATGGAAAAGAAAAAACGACTATTGGAAGAGCGTGGAAAAGGAATAAGCTCAATTGCCATTTTTGAGGCAATGAATGAACTCGCTCCTGAGAATGCCATTGTTTGCGTTGATGTCGGCAATAATGCATATTCTCTTGGAAGATATTTCGAAAGTAAAAAGCATACCTTTTTGATGTCAGGTTATTTAGGATCCATTGGATTTGCATTTCCGGCAGCAATGGGTGCCTGGGCAGCGGTTGGCAACGATCGCCCAATAATTGCAGTTGCCGGTGATGGTGGCTTTTGCCAGTATCTTGCTGAATTAACAACAGCTGTAAAATACAATATGCCAATCAAACTTGTTTTGATTAATAATAGCGAACTGGGTAAAATTTCCAAAGAACAGCGTGCAGGAGAGTTCGACGTGTGGGCTACCAACCTTCACAATCCTGACTTTTCGGAATACGCCAAAGGATGTGGAGCTTTTGGATTAAAAGTAACAGAAAAAGACCAGTTGCGAGATGCCATGGGTCAATTGATGAAACATGATGGTCCCGGATTGTTGGAAGTGAAAGCTGATGTCGCATTGATCTAATAGTGGCATGATGTTTCGCTACTTTTTCGTAAAATTGCATGAGATTAATAATCCATGAAAAATCACACAGTTTTAAAGGTCTTTGTAAAGAACGTGTTGGTGGTTACTGGCTCCTTTTTAGGAGGTTTCTACTTTACAAGTTTATTTCATGAACCTACATCTCTTATTGGCGGACTCTGGGCAACAATATCTGCAATCATTGTTCTTGAAGCCTCACACCCTGAAACAGTTACTTCTGCAAAAAACAGAATTATTGGTACTTTTATTGGTGCAGTATTGAGTGGAATATACTTGATGATCTATCCATTTACAGTTATTGGTTTTGCTGCAACTATTGGTGTGGGTGTATTGGTTTGCTATATTTTCAAAGCTCCTCAATCCATAAAACTAACAGGTATCACAATTGCAGTAATTATGATAGCTTCGACCATTACTCAGGAATTACACCCCATTAAAAATGCCGGTCTTCGATTTGCTGAATCAGCTATCGGAGCAGGAATGGCTTTACTAATTGCCTATGTACTATTTCATGTTGAAAGAATTTTTTCTTGGAAAAAAGGATAACTAACCTCTAACTTGTTTGTTTATCAACAAGGTAACTATTGAGCAAAAAACTGAACTAATTTTCACCAGTATACAAAATAACACTTGACAAAACTTTTTATATTTCCTACCTTAGTTGTCAGTTTAAAATAAGCATTGTACTAAGTTTTTAATAATTATTTGTAATAATCGCTCAATTTAGCCCCTTATTTCTCTGAATATAAGAATAATACATAACAAAGACTTGACAAAGGGGTGCAAAAAGTGTATCTTTGCAAACTTTTTACCAAAAGCTGATAAAATATAACTTTTTCATAAAACATATACATGAAATTATCTCAATTTAAATTTGATTTACCAAGGGAACTAATTGCCGACCACCCACACAAAAATAGGGATGAAGCTAAAATGATGGTGGTTAACAGAAAAGATAAAACCATCGAACATAAACGCTTTAAAGATGTGCTTGACTATTTTTCGGAAGGTGATGTTTTTGTTATTAACAACACTAGAGTTTTTCCTGCCAGATTACATGGTGAAAAAGAAAAAACCGGAGCAAAAATTGAAGTGTTTCTACTGCGCGAATTGAATCAGGAAAGTAGATTATGGGATGTGCTTGTAGATCCTGCTCGTAAAATTCGTATTGGTAATAAATTATATTTTGGTGAAGACGAATCACTTGTTGCTGAAGTTATTGATAATACAACATCGAGAGGTAGAACCCTGCGATTTTTATTTGATGGTTCTCACGACGAATTCAAGCAAACCCTTCAGGCTTTGGGAGAAACACCCCTTCCTAAAATTCATCAACGTCCGGTTGAAGAACTTGACGAAGAACGTTATCAAACAATTTATGCAAAGCACGAAGGTGCAATTGCTGCCCCAACAGCAGGGCTGCATTTTTCAAGAGAACTAATGAAGCGATTGGAAATACAAGGAACCAAATTTGCAGAGATAACACTTCACACAGGTCTGGGAAACTTTAGAACAATAGAAGTTGAAGACCTTTCTAAACACAAGGTTGATTCGGAAGAAATGTTTGTTAATCAGGAAAATGCTGATATAATTAATACAGCAAAGGAAAACAAGAAGAAAATAATTTCTGTTGGAACAACCAGTATGAAAGCTCTTGAAACAGCCGTTTCTATTACCGGACAAATTAAGCCATATTCGGGTTGGACAAATAAATTTATCAATCCCCCATATACATTTAGAACTGCCGATGCAATGATTACTAATTTCCACTTACCAATGTCGCCAATGATGATGATGGTTAGTGCATTTATGGATCATGATTTTCTAAAAGAAGTATATGCTACCGCTATCAAGAAGAAATATAAGTTCTTTACCTATGGCGATGCAATGCTAATTATTTAATAGAAAAAGTTAATCAAAACATGTTTTGGATAAGATAGAAAAGCATGTGCTAATAGTTGCTGGTGGGGATGGAACTCGAATGGGTAATAAATTGCCTAAACAATTCTGTAGTATCGCCGGCAAACCTATGCTGTTTCTTGCTTTTCAATCTTTCATGCATCTGCCAGATGTAAAGTATACTCTTGTATTGGGATCCAAGTATATTGAGTTCTGGCAAAACCTATGCAAAAGAGAAGGGTTTAATATACCTCATGATATAGCCATTGGAGGGCCAACTCGGTTTCATTCTGTGAAAAGTGGCTTGAAAAATATTTCATCGGGTTCGTTAGTCTTGATTCATGATGCTGCCCGACCATTTGTGTCCAAACAAACAATTAAAAACATTGTTGAAATAGCCTCCAGAAAAGGGAATGCCATACCTGTAATTAATATTACAGATACTATCCGAAAGGTTGAGGGTGCGTACAGCAATATTATTGATAGAAATAAATTAAGGGCTGTTCAAACACCACAGGGCTTTCATGCATCTTTAATAAAATCAGCATATAACCAACCATATGATGAAACATTTTCGGATGATGCTAATGTGCTGGAATCAACGGGAGTAAAAATAAATATTGTTGCTGGAAATGCAGAAAATATTAAAATATCAAACCCTATTGACCTTATTATTGCTGAAAGCATACTCGGTCACCTTGCTCAAACATCAGGCTGATAAAATTAACCAATAATTAATCAGCGTCGTAGTTTTCATTTTCTGAAAGATATTCAATATCAGAATACTCATCTTCATACTTCTCTTTAACATCTTCCCTTAGGATTCCGTCATCATCAAAGTCGTCATCGTTATCAACAATTTGTTCCGCTCTTCTAATCGACATTCGGACCATATATATCTTCTCAAAAGTTTCGAAAGGTAAAGCACTTACCAATTCACCCTTACTATTCCTAAATTCAATTAAGTGTTGGCTATATCCTTCGGGATAAACAAGTTTTATTTGCTCTTTTAATTCCTCACTCAATTTATCGTAATCCTGAATTACTCTTAATTTATTAACTTCCATAACATTAAATTTTAATCATTACCAA
>JABMPH010000473.1 GCA_013203805.1 Bacteroidota bacterium
AAGACACATTATATTTCTTATCGTGTTCCTCAAGTACCACAAACACAATAGTTTTTATATCTTTATTCCATTTTTGAAAAGGTTTTATGGCGATCTCAATTAAAGCTTCGTCCCCAATCTTCAGAAATGGTTTGTATTTATAACCTGCATGTGCTTCTTTCCCGGCAATTGGGAAAATGAGAGTTACTTTTGAGTTGCCACTCAAAGTTTGTAACCGGACTCAATAGCGTCATTATAAAACATTTTAACTGTATCAAGGGAAAATTCTGACAGATCCTTACCAAAGTTTATTATTTTGGGTAATAAGGAATTCTGCACTGTAATGATATGACACTGTGCATTAACAGCTTCAATTATATTATATATCTGTCTCGGACTTGCCCACAGTATTTCTGCATATTTGTTTTCCTTGAATTGTTCAATAGCATATTCCAAGTACGGTACCGGATTTAGACCTGTGTCTGCAATCCTACCAGCAAACACAGAGACAATACTTGGTACAGAATTTTGCAAATGCGGGACAAGGTTTTTGATCTGTTCTTTTGTAAAAATTGCGGTTACATTTAACTGCACGCCATCTTGATTTAATCTGTTTATCAAATCGTAAGATGGTTCAGCTCTAGTATTGGTTATTGGTATCTTAACATAAACATTCTCACCCAGTTCTGCCAGTTTATTTGCTTGCCTTTCCATCTCATCAAATTCATCATCAAATACTTCCAGCGACAATGGTAGGCCATCAACCAGCTGTAACATTTCTTCCGCAAATTCCATGTAATCCATTACCCCCGCACTCTTCATAAGTGTCGGATTTGTTGTAAAACCCTTTACCTTATATTTGTTGATCAGCCATTCAATATCTTCCAATATGGCTCCATCTCCAAATATTTTGATTTTGTCATTTATATTCATTTGTTAACTCTCCATCAATTAAGTTTTTGTTATTTTATGTAAACGAACAGGATCACCAAAATATTCCGCTTGTTTTATTTCACATACTCTAATTGTTTTATTTTCATGTTTATAATCACGGATTATTTTAGAGAAATTTTCTGCCTTCAACATATTATAATAGCTGGGAATATTATCCGCTTTCTGAAAAAAATAGCAACCTATCACACCATAATACTTAATGCCAATTTCTGGAATGGATTTTTCAGCGATATCAATCATATTCATGTTTTCATCAACAGAAAGAACGGACCACGATTGTATTTCACTTTTATCTATTTCACATACCGGCAAAACACAATCATAAATATTATCACTGGATATAATTTCGAACAATGGATCAACATTAATCGAATGGTCACAATCACAGAATATGGCTGGACCTTTTTGCTTAGACTCAATTAATGCTATTGAAATAGTTTCCACAGGACCTGATGTTTTTTTATTCAAAACTATTGATCTATAATTGATATTTTTAAATATTTCATTTAATTTTTTTGGGACATTATATTTTTCCCGTTGGTCATTTCGATACACAAAAACAAATTCTTTTATCTTATGCTGCCATTTTAAGAATGGCTTTACTGCTGCTTCAATAAAGTATTCATTTCGCACTTTCAGGAACGGTTTATAGCCGCTCCCAAACCGAGTGCCGTCCCCCGCCATTGGGAACATGACTGTTAGTTTTTTATTATTTATATTCTGATCAGATATCATCTAACAACTGAGTTATAACATGACTCTATTTTATCCCACATCACCGAATTTTTAAATTGCGACGAGGCATATTTAAACCCATTCAATGATATATTACTATAGATGGTTGTATTTCTTATAATTTCAACAATTATGTTTGCAGCCTGTTCGGGATTATCCGGATCTACCTTATATCCGGTTCTGCCATTCTCAATTAGTTCATCAGCACCCCCTCCTTTAACAGCCACAACGGGGACACCGCTCCCCATGGCTTCTATAAATATTCTTCCAAATCCCTCATTCCCAAACGGATGAAATAATACATCAATTATATTGTAAATTTCTTTAGCTTCTTTTCTACCCATAAAAATTACGTTATCAGTTAATTGTAAAGTCTTTATTCTCTTCTTAAGTTCTGAAAAATACTGACTATCATCAGCCGGTAAATTTCCGTAAATATGAAATAATACATTTAAGTCTGAGTAGTTATTCCTGATTACATTTGCTACTTCAATTACCAATGAGTGGTTTTTCAGATTAGCAGTAACATTCGCAACGGTTCCTACTACGATTTCACGTTTAGTGGGTTTATCTGCTTTTTTAGTAAACCATTCATCCGAAAGTGAATTATAAATCACTTCCATTTTATCATTTGGGAAATATTGTTTTGCCAATGAAGCCGTATATTTTGAGTTTGTGATTATTTTAGTTGACAGTTTATCCATTACCCATCGGAACAATCTGGGGAATTTCTGAAAAGG
>JABMPH010000042.1 GCA_013203805.1 Bacteroidota bacterium
AACCAAGCTTTACAGGAATATCAGTTTTACCAAGTTCTTCAATTTTTTCTTTAAGATGAATAAACAGATAAGCTAACTGTTGAACACCTGATTTAATAATGTAGTAATTGTTGCTGGGATTGATTTTGTAAGATAGATTCTGCAAGAATGCATCAACAAAATTATTTCTTAGGGGAGTAATGTTTAATCTTTGGTAATGCTCAATAAACTCAAATTGACTTGAGTTTACTTTTAATTCAAAGTCTGTTTCAGAAAGAAATTGAATTAATTCGGTTCTTTGTCTTAATTCTGCAATATCGGTAATTGGGTTTTTCATTAATTGAAAAAGAAACATCTTCCCTCCAAATGTTTTTGTTTGATTATAGTAACTTGAAATCGAATTAGTAGACCTACTATCAACGAATATTTCTAAGTCCTTTATTGTTTGTTTATCTAAATCAAATTCAATCATTTGTCAAGTTTCTGGTATTGCCTACAACTTCCCTGTATCTGAAAACATTAAATTATTTAGCTCCGCTTATTTTCAATTCTTAATTCTCTTGTTGGGTTACCTTGCCAAATTAGGCAGGTAGCAAAACTTTTGTGTTGCGTAAATTTTTCATTGGGTAGGCATTTAATATTCTGGTTTTAAGGTTGTATTATTTTGTGTTGTTTAAAGTAAACTGTATTTTATTTAAAAACCAAGTGTAACGGTTTGAGCTATGAATAGTTGCCGATTGCGGGTTGCTTTCCTTTCCAGTTACACCGAACTTTATGCGGGCTACAATCCTTAAAAAACAAACTATCCCGGCAATTATTTATGAGTGCGTGTTATAGCCATGTGCTTTATTTGCTACTGTTTAATTGTCAATTTATTTTTTACTTATTTATTGAAATACTTTAGGAATAACGTAATTAATTTATCTTTTAAAATGGGTTTTGAAATATAATCATTACTTCCAGCTTCAATTGCTTTTTCTCTGTCGCCAGTTTGTGCAAAGGCTGTTTGTGCAATAATAACCACTTCTTTGTTAAATTTCCGTATTTGCCTGATGGCTTCATATCCATCCATTTCGGGCATTTGAATATCCATCAGAACCAAATCAAGTTCTGGGTTATTACGACATATTTCAACGGCTTCAACTCCTGTTGTTGCTATTAAAACTTCCTGGCTAAAATTATTGACCATTCTTGAAATAAGCCTCTCCGATATCTTGTTGTCTTCGGCAATCAATACTCTCAGTTTATTTATAAGGGTATCAGCTTCATAATCCAAATCAACATCCTCAATAACGATTTTCTCTTCCAGGCTAGTATTGTATGGAATAGTAAAATAAAATATTGAGCCTTTCCCCTCTTCGCTTTCTCCCCAGATTTTGCCTCCCAGCAATTCCACATAAGCTTTTGAGATTGACAGTCCCAATCCTGCTCCTTCATATTTTCGGGAATGCGATTCACTGGCTTGCCTGAACCTTTCAAAAATGATTTCCATCTTTTCCTGAGGTATGCCTAAGCCTGTATCTTTCACAAAAAACTCAAAGTCTTTACTCTTTTTTACATAGCCAATTTCTATGAAGCCATTATTGGTGTATTTAATGGAATTTTTAACAAGATTAGTAAAAATTGCAAATATTTTTTCATGGTCTGTTTTAATGATGGATTCTTTTTCAGGCAACGGATTTTTAAAAATTAACTCTATACTTTTGCTATCAACTTCCGGCTTAAAGAAGGTGTAAATGTATTTGATTAGTACATTTACATTTATTTCTGAAATTGAAACATCCATTTGCCCCGATTCTATTTTTGAAATATCCAAAACATCATTGATTATATTAAGTAACCTTTTGCCGCTTTTCTCAATAATACTGATAAACTTGTGCTGATCTTTACTTGATAGCATCGGCTCTTTCAACAACTCGGTAAAGCCCAGAATACCATTCATAGGAGTACGAATTTCATGGCTCATATTGGCAAGGAACGCTGATTTTAACCTATCGCTTTCGGTGGCTTTTTCTTTGGCTTTTATAAGTTTTTTGTTTTGTATTAGTATTTTTTGTTCGTTTTCCTTTTGTGCTGTAATATCTTCTTTTATTGCAAGAAAATTAGTTATTTCCCCTGCCTCATTTTTCATTGGCGTAATTGTTACATTTTCCCAATAATAATCACCGTTTTTTTTCTTATTATTAAACTCGCCTGACCAAATTTTTCCTGTAGTAATTGTTTGCCACATTTCAGCATAATATTCCTTTGGTTGCATCCCTGAATTTAATATTTGTGGATTTTGTCCGAGTACTTCATGTGCGGCATAACCTGTCAATTCAGAGAACTTTGGATTTGTATATTCTATATCACCACTTGTATCTGTAATAACAATAGTATTTGCACTTTGCTCTACTGCTGCTGAAAGTTTTTTGATTTCTTTTTCTGCTTTTTTACGCTGTGTAATATCACGAATTGCTACTACGCGTGTAGTTCCATTTGTTTCTATTGACTCAATATTTTTTCCTTCCACTTCTGCCGGAAATAAAGAACCATCTTTTTTACGAAATTCTATTTCATAAGGGAGTGCATATTTTTTTTTAATGTTTTTTAAAACAATAGGATGATATTTTTCGGGAACAGTAAGATCTATTATGTTTTTTCCAATTATTTCTTTAAGTGAGTAACCAAATAATTTAGTGAATGATTGGTTTGCATCAATAGTAATCCCCTTGTTATGTATTAAGATTCCTTCAAAAGTAAGGTTGGAAAGTTTTTTAAATTTAGCTTTGCTTTCTTCTGTTCTTTCTTTGGCTTTTTGTAGTGCTTTATTACTTTCTTTCAGTGCAATATCTACTTCTATTTGCGCTATTAATCGTTTCTTAGTTAAAAGAAATAGTATTAATGAAATTATAATGCCCGTAAGTAACATAACAACAAATAAGCTTACCAGTAAATAGCCTATTTCTCTATAATTTTGAACAGTATTATGAGTTTTTTTATCTATCTGGTTAATAAATTCATCAATGGGTTGCATTATTTCTGTCTTAGCCTGAAGATATTTTTCATCAAACATAATTTGTTGTGCATAACTAATATTGGGTTCATCTTGTATTGAAAAGATACCCAAACTATCTGGAAATATGCCTTTTAAAGAATTAAATGCAACTTTTTCTGTCCAAGCCAATTCATTGGAATTATTTTCTGAAGAGCTTAATAAATCAAATTCATGCTCAGTAAAACCAAGCTTCACCATACTATCACGCAATGAAATTTGTCGTCCGTCTGGTCTGGGATGTTTCCCATTTCTAATTTGTAATACATTCCAGTATTTTGTTTCCCAGGCAGAATCACCTGTCATTACATACAATCGGCAATAATTTGTTAAATCGTCTGAGCTTTGACGTAATTCATCTGCTATAAAAAACGATTCATGGTTTATCTTTTCACTTTCTAAAAGATTATATTGATTTTGTATCAAAAGAACTATCACAAAGGCAATAACAACCATTATTGTAATTATGAAGCCAAATAATTGTGCAAAAATCTTTTTTGTTTTCATTTAGTGGTTATTATTGTTTTTCAATGTTTGCCATAACGTCCCTGCATCCTAAAACATTAAATTATTTAGCTCCGCTTATTTTCAATTCTTTATTATCTTGTTGGGTTACCGTGCCAAATTGCGCATGTATCATAACTTTTGTGCCGGGTAAATTATTCATTGGGTATGCATTTAATATTCTGGTTTTAAGGTTGTATTATTTTGTGTTGTTTAAAGTAAAC
>JABMPH010000002.1 GCA_013203805.1 Bacteroidota bacterium
AGATTAAACCTTACGCAAGCATTAAATTCAATTGCAACAATGATTGCGCCGTGGTTAATTTCCGTTGCTATCTTTAAAGGTCTCGATTTTGTTTCTCCACAAGATAATATTACTGCAGCAGAAAGAGTACCAATGCCATTTATCGCAATGGGAATTATTGTGATATTAGTTGCTGTTGCTATTTTCTCTATAAAACTTCCGGTTATTGTAACTGAAAAAGGTGAAAAGAAAAGCATTTTCAAATATCCACACGTAGTTTTAGGAGCCATCGGTATTTTTGCATATGTAGGTGCTGAGGTTGGTAATGCAGGTTTACTTGTAAATTATCTTCAGGGTGCTGTTGAAGGGATGACAAAAGAAGGAGCTGCAACCTATGCTGCTATTTATTGGGGTGGTGCTATGGTTGGACGATTCTACGGATCATTTATGTTCTCTGATAAAACATTCTCGCAAAAACTTACCTATTTATTACCTGTTCTTGCATTGGCATTTGTGGCTGGTTCGTTCGTTACAGGTTCATTTGTTGATGGTTCGTTTACTTTTAACTGGGCTATTGGAGCAACGTTTACAGGTGCTTCGTTAATTAACTTTATCATTATGGTATTTGGTAAAGGAAAAGCAGCTCGTTCTTTAGCTATTTTTGCTTTGGTTGCTGCATTACTTGATATTTCTCAAATATTTGTTGGCGGAAACGTTGCTTTATGGACAGTAATTTCTATTGGACTATTTAACTCTATCATGTTCCCAAATATTTTCTCTTTGGCCGTAAAAGGTTTAGACAAAGCAGAATTAGCAGGAGCTTCGGGATTAATAAATGCACTTATTATTGGTGGTGCTATTATTCCACCTATTATGGGATCCATCGCAGATGTTACCGGAGAATATAAATGGGTATTTATTGTTCCTGCAATTTGTTACTTGTATATTTTCTATTATGCTGTAAAAGGAAATACAATCAGAAAAGCTTAATCAATTAAATATAATAAAATGAAAAAAGTAGCAATTGGTGCTGATATTGGCGGTACAAATACAGCCATCGGCGCAGTAGATAGAAACGGGAAGGTGCTTTTTAAAACATCGATAAAAACCCCACAAAAAAGTGAAAATCCTAATGGGAGTGAAGTAATATCTCAAAAATTATTATCCGAATACATCAGCCAGCTTACCGATGTAATTAACAAAGCTATTGAGACTGTTAAGGGAATTAATAACGATGTTGAAATTTCCGGAATTGGTATTGGTGCTCCAAACGGGAACTATTACAGCGGATCCATTGAGTTTGCACCCAACTTGCCATTTGTTGGAATAGTAAATTTGGTTAACCTAATCTCAGGTAAATTTCCTAACATTCCAATAATTAAGCTAACAAACGATGCTAACGCAGCAGCAATTGGAGAGCAAATTTACGGTGGTGCAAAAGAGATGAAGAACTTTGCCATGTTTACTTTGGGAACAGGTGTAGGTAGTGGTTTGGTTGTAAACAGCGAGTTGGTTTATGGTCACGACGGTTTTGCCGGTGAGTGTGGTCATGCTATGTTAGTACCCAATGGACGCTTATGTGGCTGTGGCGCTAAAGGTCACCTCGAAGCATATTGTTCAGCATCGGGGATGAAACGTACTGCGTTTGAGTTATTGGCAAAATATAATACCACTGATAGTCCTTTGTCAGACAAAACATTTAACGAAGTTGATCCTAAAATGATTTTCGATGCGGCAGAAGCAGGAGATAAAATTGCAACAGAGGTTTTCGAAATTACAGGGGCACACCTTGGAATGGGATTAGCTGATATTGTTCACAATCTGAGTCCTGAAGCAATATTCCTTTTTGGTGGAATTACTGCTGCCGGAGACCTTATTTTTAAACCTACTGTCGAAAGTATGAACGAACATCTTTTGCCTATTTTTAGCAAAAGAAATATTCAGGTTCTACCTTCGGAACTTCCAATGGGCGATGCTGCAATTGTTGGAGCAAGTGCTTTGGTTTTTAAAGAGATGGAAAAATAATATCTTATTATATATTTTTAAAAAGCGGATTTCTTCTGAAATCCGCTTTTTTTATTTAGTAAACAGGAGCCAAAATTTCCATAACTTAATTTTTAGGAATGCTATTATTATTCTCAGTACCATTTTTGTAACTTTGATTCATGCTTAAAACAAGCCTTTTAATACTACTTATTGCATTATCCACCATTCGAGCAATTTCCCAGCAACCTGATCCTTTTCTTTCAGATAAAATGGCTTTGCAGGACAGCAAAAGGTTTATTCAAAAATCATCTTTTACTGAAAATCAGAATTATTCTTTTTACGATTTAACTTATCAGCGAATGGAATGGGAGATTGATCCCAATGTACTCTATATAAAAGGAAATGTTACTTCGTATTTTAAAAGTGAAGTTGAAAATTTAACTAAAATAGAATTTAACCTTGATTTATTAATGACCATTGATTCAATAATTCAGAACAATAAAAATGTCGATTATTCAAGAAATAAAAACAAGGTAATAATTGAATTAAATACTACTCTTACTGAGCAACAAATCGACTCCGTTACCATATTCTACCAAGGCGAACCCAGCAACGTCGGGTTTGGTGCCTTTTCGAAAACAATACACCAGAATATACCAAATATATGGACACTCTCTGAACCTTACGGAGCAATGAAATGGTGGCCTTGCAAACAATCGCTGGTTGACAAAATTGATTCGATTGATATTATTGTTACCTCGCCAGATTCTTACAGAACTGCAAGTATTGGAGTATTGGTTTCGGAAACAACTTTGAACAACTTTCGAAAGATGCACTGGAAACACCGTTTTCCGATTGCTACATACCTGGTTGCCATTTCAGTTACTAACTACGTTAATTATTCAGATTCCTTAGTGTTAGAAGATGGAAGAAAAATTGAAATCCTCAATTATGTTTACCCGGAATACCTTGAAATTGCAAAAAGTAAAACCCCTCAAACCATAGAAATTATGGCTCTTTTTAATAAACTCTTTGGAGAGTATCCTTTTTCCAAAGAGAAATATGGTCATGCTCAATTTGGTTGGGGTGGTGGAATGGAACACCAAACCATGAGTTTTATGAATAATTTCGAATTTGGTCTTGTGTCTCATGAACTTGCCCATCAATGGTTTGGCGATTACATAACCTTAGGTAGCTGGCAACACATCTGGCTGAACGAAGGTTTTGCAACATACCTTACCGGACTTTCATACGAACATCTCTTGGACGGGATTTGGTGGCCGCTCTGGAAAAAACTAAATGTGGAACGAATTATAAGTGAACCCGATGGTTCTGTGTTTGTGACTGATACTACTAACATTAGCACACTATTTAGC
>JABMPH010000474.1 GCA_013203805.1 Bacteroidota bacterium
CATCCAGCTTTTGGCTGGATAAAATTTATCTTAAAAAAGACTTAATCAGTTATTTTCGAGCCAATCTTTAAATGATTTCACTTTTTCCCGACTAACGATAAGTTCTTCTTTACCTGAATTTGCAATATTAACTTTCAATCGCGAATTTGAGTAAGCATATATATCCTTGATATAATTAATATTAACAATATGTTTGCGACTTATTTTAAAGAACTGTTTTGGATTTAGGAGTGGATAAATTAACTCGAGAGCACTGTCTAGCAGCATATCCCGGTTATTACTTGTTTTAGCAAAAGTTCCTTTATTGTAGCTATAAAAGAAGCTTACTTCGTCAGTTTTAAGTATTTCAATCTTATTGCCAATTCTAACGGAAAATCTTTCCTTAAAATTACCTGCCAGCAACTGCTTCATTTCATCAATTATTGAAGTAGAAATAGGCTCATCGTGTTTATTCCAGATATTTTCAAATTTGGTCAGTGCATTTTGTAATTCCTCATCTGAAATCGGTTTTAACAGATAATCGATGCTATTATACTTAAAAGCCCTTATTGCATAATCGTTGTAGGCTGTTGTAAAAATTACCGGAAATGCAACCTCCGTACTTTCAAATATAGTTAAACTGATACCATCTTCAATTTGGATATCGAAGAAACCCAGGTCAATTTCATTCTCATTTATTAGCTTAACTGCTTCTTCGATGGATTTTGCAATACCAACAATTTCATATTCATTTATCAGATCTTTAAGAAGTATCTGTAACCGACTAACAGCAAGCGATTCATCTTCTACAATCAGTATTCTCATAATCGTAATTTCTAGTCTGTAAAAATCAATGGCAATTTCACCGTAAAGTAATTCTGAGTATCCTCGATTATACACTCATCATCACTTAACACTTCATATCTGTTAAGTATATTCGACAAGCCAACCGAATGTGAAACCTTAATTTCCTTGCCTTTGTTTTTGTTATTGCTTACCACGAGGTAGTTATCCTCAAAAAATACCGAGATATGCACTTTTTGACGTTGTGAAACAACATTGTGTTTAAATACATTTTCAAGAAGCAACTGAAGTGACAAAGGAACCATCATTGGTTTGTTATCGCCTTTATAGTCTTGAAATTCAATCGAAAAACTATCATTAAACCTTATGGATTGCAGAAAGGCGTATTTCCTGGCAAAATCAATTTCTTGAGATACCGTTACCAAATCTTCATCCTGAGTTTCAAGCACATATCGGTAAATACTTGAAAGCTGTGTTGTGAATTTATCCGCACGTTTAGCATCGATATGAATTAGTGTGCTCAAAGTATTTAAACTGTTAAATAGAAAATGCGGGTTAATTTGTGATTTCAGGATTTCGAATTTAGCCGAATCGGCCTCATGAACAGCCTTTTGCATTTCTTTTTCAGCCATTATAAACTTGTTCATATAAACTCTGGAGAGAATTACAAAGAAGATTGTTAGTCCGATAAAAATCGTAATTAATGAAGTAATAACAATACCTGATTTGGAAAACATAATGTCAAAAGGTATATCATGTACATATCTGTACCACAATATATTTATTGTAAATACATCAATTGTAATGAAAACAAAGACCGAAATAAGCAATATCACGTAAACCTTTACCGGACTGGCTTGAATATCAAACCTGTTAACAATAAATGAGGACAGAAGTCCGGTTAAACTAATCGACCCCCCAATAATAAATCCATAGATTACATTTAGGGAAAATGCAATTACTGTGAAGCGATGGCCGCCACTCATCAAATCGAATGTAAATGTGATTGCTATACTAATTGCCAGAATTATAAACAGATTTCTCAGATGGGCAGCTTTCATATTATAAGTTTTTACGAATCTATTGAAATTATTTAAACATGGAAGAATGTGGAACAATTTATTCCGCACCCTTCCCTGTTTTTTGCATTTAATAACTGCATTCCGAATACATATGTGTATTAGTTTTTTCGCCCCAAACAGGAGACAGGTAATTTCTACTATCCTGTTGCTTAAAAAGCTCTGCTGCCTTTGAAAAAAGGGGTAGTGCTTTTTCTTTACCACCACCAAACTGAACCGGGCGGTAATAAATATTTTGAGCCAGTAGAAATTCTGCCCTTGGATTTTTACTATTAATCGATTGAGCTTTAACAAGCAATTCGTTTGCTTTTGCTGAATATGGCTGCCCGAATTTTTGGGGATTTACCATAATCATAGCCTGATAATAAAATGCTTTTAGCACCAACAATTCATCATTTTTTGGTGAAATTTCAAGAGCCTTATCTATCTGCTTTAGTGCTTTTTCGAGTATTGCTGTCTTTTCGGATGGTACAACTACCTGCCAGCTTCCAAGGATATAACAATAAGCTGAATAATAAAGGGGTTCAATTTTTTTTGTGTTCGTACTGGCAATGGAAGCAAAATTATTGCCTAATTCTTCATGGTTTGTTGCTTCATCATAAGCCCTCAAAGTTGCTAAATTAGCTTTCATTGAGCTCTTAAAATTACCAGTTCCTGCTACAGTTATTAAAGTCATTAATACTACTGCAATTGTGATCATACTTTTTTTCATCTTTATAATATTTAATTAGTTATTGATGGCGAAAGTATGTTGGTGGGAGATCAGAAAAAATTATTAGTTACCCAACTGTTGTATTGGATGGATGAACTGTAAAAAACAAGACCTCCCTTTAAATATTCTAATTCAGGATAATGTGTCAATATGTAAATCAGCTTGACTGATGACTTATTCTTCAATTATGCTATTCTTTACCTAACAATAATTTTCCCTGAAAACTTAACTGACCCGATTGTTGAAGAATAAATATATAACCCTGATTCTACATTTGAGCAATCCCAATGAAGTTCTCCATTATTCATTTTAAATTCACCTAATTTCTGACCAGAAATATTAAAAATATTAACTGTTAAATCGCGGTATCGAGTTAAGTTATTCACTGTAAATGTAACATTTGTGGATGCCGGGTTTGGATATGCTGTCAAAGGACTTTCAATAATCTCAGGTATATCATTTGATATAAATGGTGACCAGTAGAAATCTGTTTGGGTTTCGAGTGTCCAATCTCCTCCAGAAAACCTGTAATAGATTTCTTCAAATATGTTTTCATGATTATCGTACTGACTAACTGTTAGATATTCTTTTAACCATTGTTCAGAAGAAGTATCCCACCGCTCTTGCTGAATAGTATCAAGCTTATTTTCTGAGAAATAAGAGAAGAATACCTTGTATTGATTCTCCCATGGTCCGTTAGGCATTCTCCAGTTTTGAGATATATGAGTGATATTATTGTTACTATATTCAATAATAAGGTTATTATCATTTATCATTTCCTGTAAACCAATACTGTACTTCATCTGCATGCGATTTGTCAACCTTCCAGAAGCATCATAAGTAAAATAACCGATGTAATTATCTCGCCAATTGTTGCTTTCTATGTCCCAGGATTTTAGTTCAACTGTGTCGGGATCACCATTGTTGTTATATGAATATATATACATATAATAGTTACTCCAACTATTAGTTTCTTCATCAAATTGTTTGGTTATTTCCTCAGTGCAATCACCTGACTCATCGTAATAGAATATTGTTTTTCTAAATTTATCCCAGGAATTTATTTCTGAATTATAATTGTACCTTAACATTGTGTCTGCTCTGCCATTACTGTTATCATACATTTCACGAAAGCCGTAGTAATATTGTTGAATTCCATTGGAAAATTTCTTGTCAAATTCTTCTTTAAGCAAATCTGGTGATTCATATTCTATATATTTATTATCTATCCAGGTTTGAGCAACACTATTCCATACATTTGAGTAATGCTGTTTAATATTAACCCCATCAAAGTAAGTAATGGAATCGTATTCAGTATTAAGGAAAAACGGCTCCATGAATTCGGGCACTTTATTTAATGCAACCAGAGTATTACCGAAATCATTTCTTTTGAGAACTTCATACTTGCGTTCAAGCATTAATTCATTGCTTCCACCCGGAATTCCAAAGAGCAAACTACTATCCAGTACCCAAAGCGTATCTCCGAAAATCTGATTTTGTCGGTTTAAAGTATTTAATGAATCTACCTGCCGTTTATATTGTTCTTTGCTTTGGCTGAATGTTGTGATGGAGGATATCACAAGAATAATAAGAATAAGAAAATGTTTCATATAAGTTGTATTAAAATGGTGATTAAACTATAGTTTTTGATTTGGATGATCTGACATTGGTTTTAATTTTTCATATTTTCTAACAAATTTTACAATTTGTGTTTTCAGTTACTGGACTTTTTATTTTATGGCATTTTTAGTTGTGTTTGCATCTGCGTTACAAACGCGGACGAGTGGGGGTATTTTTTAAATAATACACAACTATCAAATAAACCCACACTATAACAAATCATTAGCCAAATTAGCTAATTCCGATCTTTCGCCTTTTTCAAGCCTCACATGTGCATATATTTCGTGATGCTTTATCTTATCAATCAATACCGAAAGCCCGTTTGATTGTGAATCGAGATAAGGTGTATCTATTTGATAAATATCGCCTGTGAAGATAATTTTGGTGTTCTCTCCGGCACGGGTAATAATTGTTTTAACCTCATGGGGAGTTAGATTTTGGGCTTCATCAACAATAAAACAGATATTTGAAATACTACGTCCACGTATATATGCTAACGGTGTAATCATTAATTTTTCACTTTCCACAGCATCACTAATACGCTTATACTCCTTATCCATTTCTCCAAATTGATTCTGGATAAATTTAAGATTATCCCATAATGGTTCCATGTATGGATTAATCTTTTCATGAATATCACCGGGTAAATATCCAATATCCTTATTACTCAATGGTACAATTGGTCGGGCCAAATAAATTTGTTTAAAATTCCGACGTTGCTCCCAGGCTCCGGCTAATGCAAGTAATGTTTTTCCGGTTCCTGCAACTCCTTGTAGAGTTACTAGCTTAACTTCAGGGTTCATTATGGCATGCAAAGCAAAAACTTGCTCAGCATTACGTGGTATTATACGCGAAACACTGTGTTTTTCTACACGCTCAACCCTGTGAGTTACCGGGCTATAATAAGCTAGTGCTGAGGAACTAGTACTCTTCAGAATAAAATAATGATTTGCGAATTGATCGTCAAGGTTTAATTCGTCTGCATCGCAAAACCCCTGTGAATAAAGCTTGTCAATAACAGCCGGATCAATATCTTCAACAGTAGAACTACCGGTATAAAGTTCCTCAATATTTTTTACTTTACCCGTTTCAAAATCTTCGGCTGTAATGTTCAAAGATTTTGCTTTTAGCCGCAAATTTATATCCTTACTTACTAATACAACTTTTCTGTTGGGATAATCTTCTTTGAGTTTTATGGCTGCATTAAGGATTCTATGATCGGGCTTGTTATCATCGAAAATCTCACGGGCATCTAACTTACTTTGTTCGTTCATCACAACTTTAAACCTGCCTTTTTCAGGACCGTTTAAACGCTTCCAGTTTTTCATGGTCGACTTACCCGAAATACTATCCAAAAATCTAATAAATTCTCTAGCCTCAAAATTTTTGTTGTCGTTTCCCTTCTTGAAATTATCGAGTTCTTCCAATACTGTAATTGGTATTGCAACATCATTGTCATCAAATTCGTTGATGGCATTATGATTGTATAATATAACTGATGTGTCGAGTACAAATATTTTTTTATTGTCTGTTGTTTTATCTGAGCTACTATTCTTTGTCGCCATATTATCAGGTTTGGTTATTAGATTAGGTAAATTTAGACAATTTCAAAATCTTGTATTACCACATAAGGAAGAGTTTCGAACAAATACTGGTTGACAAATTTTCACAATATTGCTGGTTTAAGAATTCATTAACATACTAATCTATCAAATCCGTTACCTTTGTGTCTTCAAACTAGATATATGAGCTCACCAAAAAAATTATTTCTTCTTGACGCAATGGCACTGATTTATAGAGCATATTTCGCGTTAAGCAGAAATCCCCGAATAAATAGTAAAGGCCTAAATACCTCAGCAATACTTGGTTTTGCGAACACCTTACTTGATGTGCTAAAAAATCAAAAGCCAACTCATATTGGAGTTGCTTTCGACACAAAGGCACCAACATTCCGCCATGATAATTTTGCTGAATATAAAGCAAACCGAGAAAAGATGCCCGAAGATCTTTCAGCATCAATACCATATATTTACAAACTAATTAAGGGGTTTAATATTCCATTCTTACAAGTTGATGGTTTTGAGGCAGATGATGTAATTGGTACCTTATCTAAAAAAGCTGAGGCTGATGGCTTTATAACTTACATGATGACTCCTGATAAGGATTTTGGGCAACTGGTATCGGATAATATTTACATGTACAAGCCAGCGCGAATGGGCAATAAAGCTGAAATTTGGGGTAGTTATGAAGTATGCGAGCGTTTTGGCATTACCCGGCCTACTCAATTAATCGATATCCTTGGATTATGGGGCGATGCCTCTGATAATATTCCCGGTGTCCCCGGAATTGGTGAAAAAACAGCAATCAAGCTAATTAGTGAATACGACAGCATCGAAAACCTGCTTAAAAATACCGACAAACTAAAGGGAAAACAAAGGGAAAATCTTGAGAATTTTGCCGATCAAGCGATATTATCAAAGGAGTTAGCAACGATTGAACTTAATGTGCCAATTGCTTTAGATGAAAGTGAACTTATTTTAAATGAGCCAGATACTGAATATCTTAAAGAATTATTCGAAGAACTGGAATTCAGAAATTTTGCCCAGCGGTTTTTTAATAATAATCAAAAAGAAGCTAATGATGAAAAGGTTTTAGCCGTTCAACCTGAGTTATTTGGTGGGGATGATGCTGGATATGTACAGGGGAAACTCGAAACAATTAATACGACCAAGCATAGTTATCATTTGATTGATACAATTGAAAAGGCGAAAGACCTTTGTAATAGTTTATTGAAAGAGAAGGTTGTTTGTTTCGACACCGAAACAACAGGCATCGATCCTAATAACTCAGAACTTGTTGGAATATCATTTGCTGTAGCTCCTCATGAAGCATGGTATATTCCTGTATCGGAAAATTATCATGAAGCTCAGGAAATTGCACAGGTATTTAAACCTTTATTTGAATCAAAGGATATTATAAAAACCGGCCAAAATATTAAGTTCGATATAAATATCTTGTCATGGTATGATATCCAGGTTGCAGGGCCATTTTTCGACACCATGATTGCACATTATTTATTGCAACCCGACATGCGTCATAATATGGATGTTCTATCGGAAACTTATTTAAAATACAAACCTGTATCAATAGAGGAATTAATCGGCAAAAAAGGTAGAAATCAACTTACTATGCGAAACGTTGATGTTGAAACCGTAAAGGAATATGCTGCCGAAGATGCTGATATAACTCTGCAACTTAAAGATGTTTTTGAGCCGGAATTGAAAAAAACAGGCACCTTTGAACTTTTTGAGAAAACGGAAATGCCACTTGTTCCAGTTCTGGCATCAATGGAAGCAGAAGGAATAAAGCTTGACGTTGAGGCGCTTTTTGAATTCAGCATACAACTTGAAAAAGAGATAAGCATTATTCAAATTGCCATATTCGAACTCGCCGAATGTGAATTTAACATAGCATCACCCAAGCAGTTGGGCGAAATACTATTTAATAAGCTACTAATAATAGATAAGCCTAAAAAAACAAAAACCGGACAGTATAAAACAGGTGAAGATATCCTTGCAAAACTTATTCACAAACATCCGATTATTGAAAAAATACTTGAATTCCGTTCATTAACTAAATTAAAATCAACATATGTTGATTCTCTGCCTTCGTTAGTAAATCCTCGTGATGGACGCATTCACACATCATATAATCAGGCAGTAGCGGCTACAGGTCGACTAAGTTCAAACAATCCTAACCTTCAAAATATTCCCATTAGGACTGAAAAAGGGAGAGAAATACGAAAGGCATTTATCCCAAGGAACGAAGACTACACTCTGCTAGCAGCTGATTATTCTCAGGTTGAGTTGCGTATAATTGCCCATCTGAGTAAAGATAAAGATATGATTGAGGCCTTCAAAAATGGACTTGACATTCACACTGCCACTGCAGCAAGAGTTTATGGGATTGATTACGATGAGGTTACTAAAGATATGCGTCGTAACGCAAAAACTGTTAACTTTGGAATTGTTTATGGTATTTCGGCTTTTGGATTAAGTGAACAGCTGGGAATACCCAGACGTGAAGCTGCCGATATTATTAATAATTATTTTGAGAAATATCCTGGAGTAAAGGAGTTTATGAATACTACCATTGATTTTGCAAAGGAACATGGATACGTGGAAACAATATTAGGACGTAGGCGATATCTTAATGATATTAATTCGGCAAACGCCGTGGTTAGAGGTTTTGCCGAACGAAATGCTATTAATGCTCCAATTCAGGGATCATCGGCAGATATGATTAAAGTTGCCATGATTAATATTTTTAAAGAGTTTGGAAAGAAAAAACTGAAATCAAAGATGATACTTCAGGTGCATGATGAACTTGTATTTGACTTATTTAAGGAAGAAGAACAACAAGTACGAAAAATAGTAGAAGAAAAAATGAGAGATGCTATTAAACTTGATGTTCCTGTTGTTGTTGATATGAATACCGGAAGCACATGGCTTGAAGCTCATTGATTTATTTATAATTGATGATTCAACATGAAGCATGAGCCATAAATTATGAAAACTACCATAACTAAAGCGCTATTATCAACTTAGTATTAGAACAATGCAAACCGATTATCGCAATGAAGAATGGAGAGATGTTAACTATGATGATAACATCTCAGAAAATGAAATCCATAAGGTGTCAAATTATGGAAGAATAAGGAGTTTTAAGGTTAACAAAACCGAAGGGCTATTATTAAAACCAGCAACAGTTCAAGGTTATCCTAGGATTAAGCTAAAACAAAAAAATAGTAAAAGCACTGCAAGATACGTGCATAAACTTGTTGCAGAAACATTTCTCAGTAAAACTAATGAACTACAAGAATTTGTCATCCATTTGGATTTTAATAAAACTAACAATCATGTTAGAAATTTAAAATGGGTGACTTTTGAAGAAAAAGAACAACACCGACTTAAAAATCCGTCCTATCATCTTACTCTGGAAAAAAGAAGGTTGTCAAATTCGAAATTAAGCGAAGTTGATGTAAGAAGGATTAAACGTCAAATAAACAATCCCAATAGAAAGACCAGAATGAAGATGATAGCAAAGCAATTTGGCATTTCTGAAATGCAGTTATATCGGATAAAATCAAGAGAAAATTGGGGCCACGTTACCGATAGATAATATAATATTTGATAGCCAACAATTAATGAAAAAAGCAAACAATAATCCCATACTAACTTTAGATGCCGGAGGTACTAATCTTGTTTTTAATGCAATCGACTCATCATACAATGTGATTGCAACAACTACGTTGCCAGCACCTTCAAACTCACTTGATGAGTTTATCGAAAAATTAATACTCGGATTTCATAATATCCATAATAGCACGAACAAATCAGCCATAGCAATAAGTTTTTGTTTTCCCGGCCCTGCTGATTATGAAAATGGAATTATCGGTGATCTTGAAAACTTACCGTTCTTTAAAGGAGGTGTTCCATTAAAACATATTCTTGAAAATGAATTCGGAATACCTGTTTATATAAATAATGATGGTGATTTATTTACACTTGGCGAAGCCATTAACGGACTATTACCTAATATTAATAAGGCACTGTCAGGAAATGGAAACTCAAAACAATATAAAAATCTGCTTGGTATAACTCTTGGAACAGGAACTGGAGGAGGAATAGTAATTAATGGCAATCTGTTAATCGGCGACAATTCAGCCGGTGCTGAAATAAACCGATCGAATAATTTTCTGGATGGCTCCTTAAGTATTGAAGAAACTTTAAGTATTAGAGGGATTAAGTATCTTTATTGCGAGGAATCAGGCATTAATTATGATTCTTGTCCTGAGCCTACAGATATCTATAAAATTGGCATTGGTGAGAAAATTGGGAACAAGGAAGCAGCAATTAAAGCGTGGGACATATTCGGTACAGTGCTTGGGCAAACTCTTGCCAATGCAATAACATTAATTGATGGCCTAATTGTAATAGGTGGAGGATTATCGGGAGCTTACAAGCTATTTATGCCCAACGTAATCGAAGCTATGAATGGTAAATTTAAACGACTTGGGGGTAGTACCTTTCAACGACTTGAAACCTACGCTTACAATTTTGAAAACCCTGAATGTTACAATGATTTCATGCAGAACGAAGAAACTGAAATAGTTATCCCTAATACCGACCAAAAGGTAATATATTTTCCAATTAAAAAAATAGGGGTTGGAATAAGCAAACTAGGAACATCTGAAGCTGTAGCTATTGGAGCATACTCATATGCCATCAGTAAAATTAATCGATAATCAATCCTTTTGTTTGTATACAACAAATGATATGCTTTTATCAACAATAATTGAATCGCTCTTACTCCGATATATCTTTACCGTACCTGTTAGCTTGAAGTCACTACTTCTTTTTGATAAGTTCAAGCTTAATGACTTATCTGACCCTGGAACGGTATAATAATAATTGTCGTCGTTTTTTGAGGATGTAAAGGTGGCATCAAATTTATCAACAACTGTGACAGTTGTTTTAAGAATAGATCCTGAACTATTTTCGATGGAAACAAGAACAGGTACATCAACCTCAGTCTTAGGAGGATTATCATTATAATATTCACCTGTACCATCATAATTACCTGCCCACTCAACTAATTCACAATCCACACAATAGATCCAACTCTCCTCTTTCTTTTTACATCCAGAAAAAGTTAGTATCACAAATAAAAATATTATTACAGGTTTTGAATTCATCATTTCATTGTCAAAAGTAATAAATGAATTTGGTTGTGAGAAGTAATCTTTAAAGCAAAAAAAAACTGCTCATCAAAAAGACAAGCAGTTTTTATTCTTTAATTTATCTACTAATAGAAATCAATTCTACTATCAACAATATTAAGCGATTCCTTTAATGCATTAAAAGGCGAATCTTGATTAACACCTTTTTCAAAATCAGCTATTAATTCCTTGATGGTGGCTGAATAATCAGCCTGTTCGCCAGCCAATATAATTTCATCTACTTTTACTACAAATGTTCCGGAGTTACCAATAATTGGTTGAGAAACAGTTCCATTCTCCATTCCAAACACTGTACCAATTACCTCATTTTCAATTGTAAAACCAGGAAGGTTACGTGACGAATAGAATAAAGGGTTAACCTGTTTTTCAGTAACTTTCATATTTTCTTTAATCTTGGCAAGATCACCATTAAACGCAAGCATTTTTTCAGTAAAATACTCACCCTTAAGCTTGTTATAAACTTTTTGTTTAATCCTATCTTTTACCTGTTCCAGAGTTGGATATCCTTCATCTTCAGCGTCAGTAAGTACGGCAACAACAAACATATCTTCCAAATCAAAAACACTTGAAACCTGCCCAACTTCTGTTTCGTCATTATATGTCCATCTAATAATTTGGCGAGGATTTTTAAGTCCTGCAATATAATTACTCATTTCACGAATACCAGGCATTTCTCGTTTATTGCCAGCCATGCTGTTAAACTCCTCTATGGTATTACATTCGGTTGCAATTTTACTTGCTTTAGCAAAAATATCCTGATAAGTAGCATCACTGGCATAAATCTCTCGATCAACCATTGCAACTTTAACTTTCTTTACGGGTTCTTTTTTACCTGTAACTTCAATAATATGATAACCAAATGGAGTTTCTGTCATTGTGAATTTACCCTTTTTAGTGGTAAGTACAGCTTGGTTAAAAGCACCAACCATTGCACCATCGGCAAACCATCCTAAATCACCATCATTTTGTTCAACAGATGGGTCATTGGAAAATTCCTTAGCAAAAGCAACCATTTTATTAGGTTGTTTTTTCAATACATCTAATAGACTATCGGCCAATAATTCAGCCTCATCACGAGTTCTTTTAACTTCAGGGCGAGCATTATATGCGCCCACAAAAGAAACAAGTATGTGTGAAGCTTTCATTGAATCGGGTCTTGCTCCTATCTCCAACAATCTTGCAATATGAAATTCATTGTTTAGCTTATAAGGTTCCGAAACAGTTCCAATTTCACTATTGAACATTATTGAATCAATTTGGATTGGTAGTTGACCTGATGCAAACCAGCTTGTATCAATTGGTTTATCAGAATTCACTTTTACAAAACGAACTACATCAACAGTTTCTTTAAAATCCAAAGCAATTTGATCCATTTCTCTTCTTGCATCTTCAACATCTTTTGCTGAAGGAATGATGTTAAACACTACATAATCAATTGACCTTGATCCTTTTTGTTTGTATTGTTCCTTATTTTCGTTATAATACTCCGAGTAATCAGAATCGGTTGGATTAAACAAGCTATCCTGTATATCAATGAATTTTGCAGCAACATATTCAATTGTTGCTTTATCATTTTTTTCGCCATACATTACTTTTGCTAAATCCTTAGGCACATAATATCCCTTTGAAATAAGAGAATTAAATTTAACTCTTAATCTATCATCCTTAATAAATTTTTCAAATCTAACCCACTGTTGTTTAGCATTTTCTGGCAATGTTTCCATATTTTGCAGATACCTAACTACTAGATTTCTATCATATTTTTTTGTTTCAGGATCAGTAAAATATTGTTTTATGAGTGCGTGAGGATTTGGTCCCTGAATAAGGTCAAAAAGCTCATCACTTGTTACAGACAGACCAAGAGATTTATACTCTTTATCCATAATAACACGGTGCACAATATCATTCCATGTTTGTTCTTTAACTGAAAACATCTCATCAGCCGAAAGTCTGTCTTTCTGATCCTGCTGCATTTTTGCTTCGATATTTTTCTCAGCCTCATAATTGAAATCCATTATTGTGATTTCTTGTCCTTCAATTTCGCCAACGTTAACGTTACGCGAACCTCCACCACCTTTTGCAAAATCTCCTAGAACAAATGCTGCCAAAGCAACACCAATTACTATCACAAGAAAGGTTGAATGCTTTCTAATATTTCCAATTGCTGCCATTATATTACTTTTAAAAAATTGAGGTGCAAATGTACAAATGTATCTTGAAGTATGAAAAAAAAATTCATTAAAAACTTACTACCAAATAGTTGTCATGGTTTTCGGTTTTTCAAACTTTATTTCTTACTTGATAAAAAGCTCAAAAGCTTAGCAAATTAACGGTTTTGCGAACATTTGAGCTAATTACACTTGTAATTTTTCAGTGTTGTAAAAGCTAATCCTAAAGCAAAAATGTATTGCTAAATGAAATTATTTGATAATAAAATTAGATTGCGAGGGCAAATTACAACATGAATTTGACACAATTACTACTTCCTTCCCGATAATTCTTTTGGAATTCTACCCTGATTAATGGTCTCGGATCTTAATCTCTTGCCTAAGATTCTTTCTACCATTCTTCCTGTTTCCAGAATTTTATCGATATCCAGATTTGTTTCAATTTCCATTTCATCCATCATCACAACCATATCTTCAAGAGAAACAAGTCCTACTCCTTCCGAATTCTTATAATAATAAGCTCCTGTCCCCGAAACAGGGACTCCACTAACAAAATTAGCAGGCTGCCCACCAAGACCACCAAGAGTTGCTTCATAATTGGTCATTCCTGCTTGCAAAGCAGCAAGAACATTAGCAAGACCCCAACCACGTGTTGTATGAAAATGAACTATTTGCTTATGTGGATTATCAATTTTATCCATCAACATTGAATAGTAACGATATACACGATCGGGAGATGCACTTCCATCATGGTCGGCATGCTCAACATCGTTGGCTCCAATATCAAACCACCTTTTTGTAAAATCAACAGCTGCACTTAGCTTGGTCGGTCCTTCAATCGGGCAACCCCAAATTGTACTTACTGTTCCATTAACCTTTATACCTGCATCATGTGCTTTAGGTATCCACTCTTCAGCCATCTTCCAGTATTCATCGAGAGTTAGACCGGAATTTTTTTGCTGATGCGATTCGCTTGTTGATACCATTAATAATATCCTGTCAGGGCCCCATCCTTCTTTTCGGGCTTCTATAGCACGTTCGATTGCCCTTTCACGGATTGTAACAGCAGTAAGGCTTACATCCTTAAGCTCTTTTGCTACCTTTTTACTGCTTCGTATTTTCTTAAACAGTAAATCAGCATCTTTAAATTGGGGCATGCCTTTCGGATTGCCGAAATTAGTTACTTCCAGATGCTTGACTCCTGCCAGTATCATTTCTTCCAGCACCCATAATTTGGCTTCGGTTGGCACAAAAATCTCTTCATGTTGAAACCCGTCCCTAACGGTTATATCTCCAATTACTACTTCTTTGGGGTAATTCATAATTTCATTATTCTAGTTAATTTCAATAAAACTAGGAGTCAATTATATATTGATTCCTAAGGTTGTCAAATATAATAAAAAAGGTTTTATACTGCGTGTTCTATAGGTTGAAATTTTAAGTTCTTATTTTTAAAGAGAAATTGTTATTGGAAATAATCTTAATACTTGGACAAAAGTTATAGACTAGCTAAAGGTTGGGGATGCAAAATAATGCATAGTGCGGAAAAAACATACAAGGAGCTAAATTAACCATGTAAACCCCTTGACAAAAGATATTTTAGCACTATATTTACACAACTAATCAATTGTTTATCAAGTCCGAAGTGTAATAATTGGAAAAATTGAAGATATGAAAGCAACAAAACATCTAAGCAAAACGAATGATAATTCAGGGCCCTTGTTATTTGTATTAACTAACGAAAAAGGAGGCATGCCTATGTGCTGATTAACACGTGCGGATGAGACCAGAAGCTGGTCAGCCCGAATAAATTTATTCTAATATTCATTAAAAATTTTAAATTATGAAATTTAATATAATTCAGCGTGTGAACCCACGCGATTTAGCGGCTCCACGCAAATTCTATGCGGTGAGCAATGCCGTCGGAAACATGGACATTCGAAGGGTCTCGAAACGCATAGCACGCGAAACGGCTTTAAGTACATCAGAAGTTATGGCCACCATCGAAAGTTTTATCATGGTGATACCCGATTTGCTGATCGAAGGACAAACCGTAACACTGGGTGAGTTTGGAGCATTCCGCCTCAACCTCTCAAGCGAAGGAACCGACACCGCTGAGGAATTCAATATTAACAATATAAAAGGACTCCGCCTCAATTTCGCAGCTGGGAAAGAGTTCAAAAAAGTATTGAAAACTGTCGAATTCCAACGCGTGCCGACTACCTCTTCCTAAATCAAGTTTTTTGATTTAATAAAAAAGCGACTCAAATGTAGTCGCTTTTTTTGTTTAAGTCAAATTTTTATGTAAAAAAAGTAAAAAATCAAGCTACATAAGATTTCTTTTTGTGCTCTTGATTTTAAAAATCAAGCTCTTGAGAAAAAAAGTTAAGTTCTTGAGAAAAAAAGACAAGCGCTTGTCTTTTGAAAACACCAAAAAGTACATAAATTTTGTTATTTCACGAAAAATATATCGATATTTTACGAAAAAACCACATTCGTAGTACCGATTTTGTTACACTGTTATTTTTACGGATATAGTTGAATATTATATACTTAGCAATTTGTTAATTGTTAATTGGTATTACACCTCACCCAAAACTTTTAAAAAAAAAATTTTTGGTCTCTCCTCGGGGAGTTGAAATAAGAACCCCGTAATATGTATTAGAAATCCTGTTCCGTGCTGTAATTACTTCAAAATATACCGTTTCACTACTTCTTGAAAGCTCACTATATCGGTGCAAAACATCATTTTCAAAAAATCATATTCTATCGTTATTACAAATCCAATTACAATATAATAGTTCATAATTAGGGATAACCTATGCTCAAATAATCAAAATAATTCCTTCACTTATTCCCCTTTTTTTCTTAAACTTGCAAGCCTATTGCATCAGTTGAAAATCAACTGTTTTCGTTTTAATCAAATACGATAATATTGTTTACATTAAAATCAAGAATAGACATAAATTCCGAAGAGTTTAAAAGCAACAAAAAGGAATTTATTAGTTTGCTGGATAAGTATAAAGAAATACTTAAAGAAAACACCAAAGGCGGCTCCGACAGGGCGATATTAAAACATAAAGAGCGTGGCAAGTTGCTTGCACGTGAAAGGATAAACCTATTAATTGATCAAAACACCCCTTTCCTTGAACTCTCATCTCTAGCAGCTTTCGATCAATATGATAATGGGTTTCCATCAGCCGGAATCGTAACAGGCGTGGGAGTTGTTCATGGGCGCGAGACAATGATAATTGCAAACGACGCTACCGTTAAAGGCGGCACCTATATGCAGTTTACAATTAAAAAGCATCTGCGTGCACAGGAAATTGCTATGGAAAATCATCTAACCTGCGTTTACATGGTTGATTCAGGCGGGGCATTTCTACCCGAACAGGATACCGTTTTCCCCGATCGTGATCACTTTGGACGTTTCTTCTATAACCAGGCTCGCCTTTCTGCTATGGGCATCGCCCAAATAGCAATTGTAATGGGATCGTGCACAGCCGGCGGAGCTTATGTGCCTGCCATGAGCGACGAAACCATTATTGTAAAGGAACAGGGAACTATCTTCCTTGGTGGCCCACCTTTGGTTAAAGCTGCAACAGGAGAAGAAGTAACAGCAGAGGAACTCGGAGGAGCTGAGGTTCATACATCCATTTCGGGTGTTGCCGACCATTTTGCAGAAAATGATACACATGCAATTCAAATTTGCCGCAATATTCTTGAAAATCCAATCTGCCGTGAAAGACAAAAATTAAATACTGTCCCAATTGAGGAGCCACTCTATGATCCGGCTGAATTATATGGTATTGCTCCTGTTGATTTGAGAAAACTTGTCGATCCACGTGAAGTGATAATGCGGATGGTGGATGGGAGTCGTTTTCAGGAATTCAAAGCTAAATATGCCACAACTGTTGTTACTGGGTTTGCATATATTATGGGATACCCTGTTGGTATAATTGCCAACTACGGAGTACTGTTTTCTGAATCCGCATTAAAAGTAACACACTTTATCGAACTCTGCACATCGCGAAAAATACCTTTGGTATTTTTACAGAACATTACCGGCTTTATGGTGGGTAAAGAGTTTGAGCGCGGAGGAATTGCCAAAGATGGTGCAAAAATGGTACATGCCGTTTCAAACACCAATGTTCCAAAGTTCACTGTTATTTTTGGCGGATCATTTGGTGCCGGTAACTATGGCATGGCAGGAAGAGCTTTTAATCCCAGATTACTATTTATGTGGCCAAATGCAAAAATTTCGGTTATGGGTGGAGAGCAAGCCGCTACTGTTCTTGTTACAGTAAAACAGGATCAGTACAAACTTAAGGGGTTAGAAATGCCTCCCGAAGAAATTGAAAAAATGCGTAGGCCAATTCTTGAAAAATATGAAAGGGAAGGTTCAGCATATTATAGCACTTCAAGACTTTGGGATGATGGTATTCTCGATCCTGTTGACACCAGGAAAGTGATTGCAATGGGTATCGCCACATCGCTTAATCAAAAATTCCCCGAACAAAAATATGGTGTGTTTAGAATGTAAAAAGTATGATCAATAAATTAAACACCATTTCAGTAGATCAAAACAGGGTTACCAAAATTGCACTAAACCGTCCTGAGGTTCACAATGCAATGAATGCTGAAATGATTGCCGAACTAACCGCTATCTTTAATTCAATTAAAAATGAAGAAGAAATCAGGTGTGTTGTTTTAGTTGGTAACGGGAAATCGTTTTGTGCCGGTGCCGACCTTAATTATATGAAAGGCATAGCAGAATTTGGCTTTGAGGAAAATGTGAAGGATGGGAAACGGTTAGCCGGTCTCTTCAAGTCAATTTACGATTGTCCAGTGCCAACAATAGCCGTTGTTCATGGAGCTGCTTATGGCGGGGCGAACGGGTTGATAGCAGCCTGCGATATAGTTATTGCTGAAGAAAACACAACATTTGCCTTTAGCGAAGTTAAACTGGGAATTGCCCCAGCCACAATTGCCCCTTTTGTGATCAGACGGATAGGCGAATTTGGTGCCAAAGAATTAATGTTGACCGGAAAGCGGTTTAAAGCATCCGAAGCACAAAAATGGAACCTTGTAAATCATGTTTATAATAAAGAAAAGAATGATAATCCTTTAGATGCAATCCTTAAACAGTTTGAAAGTAGTGCCCCTGGAGCCGTTAAAGAAACCAAAATATTGATACATACAATCCTTGGTAAAAGCATCAATGAAGGAATTGATACAACCAGTGAGTTGATAGCCAAACTGCGTGCTTCCAGTGAAGGCCAGGAAGGAATGACCGCTTTCCTTGAAAAACGGAAACCTACCTGGAATGACCACCAATGACCAATTAATTAACGACTAAAAAATGAAATTATTCAATAAAATCCTAATCGCTAACAGAGGAGAGATTGCCGTAAGGATAATCAAATCAGCAAATAAACTTGGAATCGCGACGGTTGCAATTTATTCGGAAATCGACAGCGACTCCCTTCATGTTAGAAAGGCTGATGAAGCCCATTGCATAGGAAAACAAGAGTTAAGCGATACCTATCTCAACATCGAAAAGATTATTAATGTTGCAAAAAAGACAGGTTGTGATGCATTGCACCCCGGTTATGGATTTTTAGCAGAAAGCCCCTTGTTGGTTGATGCGTGTAATACAGCTGGGATAACATTTATTGGCCCCAATACCAATGCAATGACATTAATGGGCAATAAAATTGAGGCCCGAAAATTCGTAAAGAAAACAGGTGTGCCAATGACTGAAGGCATTACAGGCGATACGGCCACCCTTCTTAAAAATGCCCATACGATTAAGTTCCCAATTCTTGTGAAAGCTGCCGCAGGTGGTGGTGGTAAAGGAATGCGCATTGTTCACAAACCCGACGAACTAGCAGCCATATTAGAGTCAACAGCCCGTGAAGCATTAAATTATTTTGGAGATGGAACAATCTACATTGAAAAATACATTGAAGAACCACGGCATATTGAATTCCAGGTAATTGGTGATAACTTTGGAAATGTTATCCATCTTTTCGAGAGGGAATGCACAATTCAGAGACGTTATCAAAAAATAATTGAAGAATCACCTTCTCCAACGCTAACACCGAAAGTACGTGAGTTGATGGGTCAATCAGCCGTTGAGATAGCCAGAGGGGTTGGGTATAACAGTGTTGGGACGATCGAATTTTTAGTTGACAACGAACTGAATTACTACTTCCTGGAAATGAATACACGTATTCAGGTTGAACATCCGGTTACCGAAATGGTTACTGGGGTTGACCTGATTGAAGAACAAATACTGGTTGCCGCAGGAAATGAGCTAAGATTAAAACAGGAAAATATGGCACAAAAAGGTCATGCCATCGAAAGCAGAATTTATGCGGAAGATCCGGCAAATAATTTCCTGCCGTCACCTGGTGAACTCTCCTTATTGGTTTTTCCCGAAGGTAAAAACATCAGGATTGATACTTCAATTGACCGGGTAACAACCATTCAGAGTTTTTTCGATCCTATGATAAGTAAACTAATTATTTGGGCAGATACAAGGGAAGCAGCAATTGAAGGAAGCATAAATGCCTTGAAAGATTTTACTATTCATGGAATTAAAACAAATATTCCATATTTAATAAATGTATTGGAGCATAACGCATTTGCCAATAATAACCTGTCCACAAAATTCTGCGATGAACATACTGATGATATACTCCACAGAATCTATAAATCGCAGGATGAAATTGATAAAAAAATTCCATTAACTGCTTTAGCGCTTTTTACCCTTAATTTACTTAATGAAAAAATTGAAAAAAGCACATGGGAGGAAATTGGTTATTGGCGTAATGTGATGAATATAAGCTTTATAATTGGTGAATCCGAAGAATCACTTGAGTTAAAAAACATTGATCGTAATAATTATCATTTTACGTATAAAGATAAGCAATTCATTGCAAACCTAACTTACAGAAATGATCATAGTGTTGATTTTAGTATCGGTGATCAAAACACCAAGGCTATAATATCTACGGATGTTCTGGGAAATAGTTTTGTTAGTATTGATGGCTTGCTTTTCCAAATTAAAAGAACTGATATCCTTGGTAGTGGAGACGGGTTGTTTCTTAGTCATAATGATGATGAGGGAAGCCTGTTCGCACCTATGCCTGGAAAAATAATAAAGATAAATGTACAGGAAGGTGATAATGTGACCCGTGGAACTGTACTGCTTATCGTGGAGGCAATGAAAATGGAAAATAATATCGTAGCCTCACATGACGCAATTGTAGAAAAAATAGCAGTAAAAGAGGGTGATATGGTAGATACTGATGTGCAATTGGTAGTGCTTGAAGATATAACTGAATAATATTAAAATATTTGAATAATAGAATTGTGGTTTTTATTAACTTGCGGGATTGTTTATCATTTTGACTTTTATTAACCTTAGCATTGCCATTGCTACAAAGATTTATAATATATAACACCATTGACTATGAATTTTGAACTAACTGAAGAACAAGAATTAATACGTGAAACCGTTCGCGATTTTGCCGAACGGGAGATTAAGCCGATAGCTCAGGAGTTGGATGAAAAAGCTGAATTTTCTTATGATCTTACTAAAAAAATTGGAGAGATGGGATTATTCGGAATGAATATTCCTGAACAATATGGCGGACAAGGTCTTGATACAATGTCTTATATAATAGCTGTTGAGGAGATTGCACGTGTTGATGGTTCGCAGGCAGCAACACTAGCCGCTCATAACTCATTAGGAATTGGCCCTTTGATGGACTATGGTACAGAAGAACAGAAAATGAAATACCTACCCCAATTATGTACCGGTGAGGCTCTTTGGAGTTTTGGGCTTACCGAAGCAGGTGCCGGATCCGATTCGAGGGGAAGTAAAACAACAGCAGAACTGGTTGGCGATGAATGGGTAATTAACGGGTCGAAGATTTTCATCACAAACGCATCGGTTGATATAAGCATTGGGTGTACAGTTCAGGCGGTTTCTGTTGATGAAAAAGGAAAGAAAGTTTTCACCACAATTATTGTTGAAAAGGATACTCCTGGATTTAAGCGTGTTTCTATGCACGGTAAGATGATGTGGAGAGCTTCGGATACAGCAGAACTATTTTTTGATGATGTCAGGGTACCAAAAGAAAATCTCTTAGGAAAGGTTGGTGAAGGATCGCACATTATGCTTCATACACTGGATGGAGGAAGACTATCCATAGGTGCAATGGGTCTTGGATGCGCTCAGGGAGCTTTTGAATTGGCACTTACTTACGCCAACGAGCGCAAACAGTTCGGTAAACCTATTTCAAAGTTCCAGATTAATGCATTTAAATTGGCAGATATGGCTATGAAAATTGAGCTTGCCAGAAATCTTCTTTATAAGGCTTGTTGGTTGAAAGACAATGGCAAACCCTACAGCAAGGAAGCAGCTATGTCGAAGCTTTACTGCTCTGAAATTGCAAAAGAAGTTGCAGATGAAGCTGTTCAGATACATGGCGGATACGGACTAATGAAAGATTATGCTGTTGAACGATTTTACAGGGATCAACGATTATTGCAAATCGGGGAAGGCACCTCTGAAATCCAACGTTTAGTAATTTCGAGATTAATAGGGTGTTAACAAAGTATTTTTATGGTTTAATAATGAAAAAATAACTTATGAATAAAGTAGTAAAAAATGCAAATGAAGCTATAGAAGGAATGCAGAGTGGACAAACTTTTATGCTTGGCGGATTTGGTTTATGTGGTATTCCTGAAAATACTATAAACGCACTTGTCGCCTCCGGGTTAACGAATTTAACATGCATTTCAAATAATGCCGGGGTTGATGATTTTGGACTTGGGCTACTGCTTCGAAAGCATCAGATTAAAAAAATGATTTCATCGTATGTAGGTGAAAATAAAGAGTTTGAACGCCAGTTATTGTCAGGTGAATTAGAAGTTGATTTAATTCCTCAGGGTACATTGGCTGAACGGCTAAGAGCTGGTGGATCAGGGATTCCGGCTTTCTATGTACCTGCTGGTTATGGAACTGAAGTTGGTGAAGGTAAGGAATCACGTGAATTTAATGGAAAAATGCATTTACTCGAATTTGCCCTTACGGCTGATTTTGCAGTTGTTAAAGCATGGAAAGGTGATACGATGGGCAACCTGGTTTACCGAGAAACAGCTAATAATTTTAATCAGGCAATGGCAATGGCTGGTAAAATTACCATCGCCGAAGTGGAAATATTAGTTCCTGCAGGCGAACTTAATCCGAATGAAGTTCATACTCCGGGAATTTTTGTACAAAGAATATTCCAGGGAGTGGATTATGAGAAAAGAATTGAG
>JABMPH010000475.1 GCA_013203805.1 Bacteroidota bacterium
TGGCTTGCCAACTTAATGATATCAGTTACTTTCCCAATGATGAACGATTCTACATTTTTAACTGATCGTTTCCATCACGGTTTCGCATATTGGATTTATGGTTTGATGGGTTTATTGGCAGCATTCTTTATGTGGAAATGGGTTCCTGAAACAAAGGGCAAAACTTTGGAGAATATTGAGTTGACATGGAAGGCCAAAAAATAATTGAAGCGGTAGATGATCTGATTTTTATCTAAGTTTTTTATTGCACACCCTACGGGGTGCGGTCCCGTCTTCATGCTATTTTCTTATCGATATTTACCTCCTACGGAGGTGGACTGAAGTTAGGGCTTATGATTGATTTCCCAAATCCAGATTTTTACCATAGGAAGTGGGACATAAGCTTTGTGGTAGATAATGGTTCCGAATCCTGATTTCCCGTTTACTTCGGTGGGAAATGATTATTGTGGCAATCTGGAAGCATTTTTTTTCTTGCATTCATAGAATGCACTTAAAGATAACACCCCCAACCGTAATTTTTACCGAACCTTTTTTGATGGATTTGGAATTGACTTTGCATGTCAATTCGACCATTAGCTGTTTGGAATATAGAATTTAAATTTAAATGACGATGTAGGTGTAAATTTTCTGTAGCATATAAATAAATTACGATTCCAAACTCCCAAATTATTTTTTACCTTTAAAGCAACCTTTGTCTTCTAATACAAGGCGATGAATATTATAAGATACACAAATAAACTTGTTAGTAAAAACAGTTCTCAACGAAATTAACAATACGATCAGACTGAATAATTATGAAAGAGGTTAATACCATCAGCGAAATAAACCCAAAAATCCAATGAAGCATCGCTACCACTTGATACTAACCCTTCTTTTACTGCCAGTTCAAATACTCTGTTTAGCTCAAAATTCACAATTTCAGTTCGAAATATTGGATACTTCAAATTTTGAACCCATTTCATTTTCAACTTTGTCATGGGGGCAAAATGAAGGCACCATTTCTGATGATCTGGGTTTTGCTCGATTAATTGCTAACTTGGAACATTCAGATACAATCTATATTTCTTGTATAGGTTTTAGTACAGCAAAGATCCCAATTCACGAGCTCTCCTCTTCTTCGTTAAACAAAATATATTTGTCAAGAGCATCATTTGAATTGAGTGATATTACGATTACAGCCCATAAAAAAAGAATACAGAATTCCAGAAAAATTATTAAAACAGCAATTAGCTCTATTGAAAAAAATTACCCCTTAGACACCTTAGTATATAACGGGTATTATCGTGAATATACAAAAAACAATAGCGATTATATAAATGTTTTTGAGTCAATTATTGATCTGCAAGATCCTGGATTCTTTAATGAAGACAGCTTCCAGACTAGTGTTCTTTTTAAAAGAGCCAATAATAGCTTCACAATTGATAGCTTTTTATTAATCCCCTATGACAACCTGAATAAATTTGTTCCTTTTTCAACAATGGGTGTGAAACAAAACAACGAATTATTGATTTTAAGAACACATGATCCTATACGAAATTATAAGGCTAACTCTTTTGACTTCATAGGTCAGTTTCAAAAAGACTTTGTAGCTAATCACACTTTTTCTAAACCAAAGATTACTTATTTGGATAATACCCCATACTATTATATTGATTTTAAAGACAATGTAGGATTTGTTTATCAAGATGAAGTAAGAATCCAAGCCGAAGGTTATATTTATATCAATGCGGAGGATTATGGAATCAAAAAGCTAAGTTACAGGGTTAATTTAGATAACTATATAATTAATAGCAAATTGTTTGAAGTAAATGTTGAATACAAAAAACAAGCTGACAAGTATTATCTGAATTATATTTCATTTAATAATTTATTTAGGTATAAAGAGATTCAATTAACTAATCAGGTAATTGATACTATATCAAATTGTTTTACACTTTATTTTAATAGAGAATTGAATTCTGAAATGGCTAGTGATTTAAAGAATTACCAAGCTTATCAAGGAGGAGAAAAACTACTACTTACCAACATAAAAGCAAAAAAAAATCAAGCATGTTTATGGGTAAGTAATAAACAACATTTGAGTGGTCAAACTCTTGATTTAAACATTGCATATCTTGATGATACCCATAAGCTTAACTTCGAAAGAGATGATAAAAAATCATATTATCAATACCGCGAATTCTTTGTAAAAGAAACAAAGCTCAATGATCGTCTCCACGAAAATTTACTGGATTATAATAGATCCGTTTTCCATAATGAGCCATTTGTTGTACTCCCCAATATTGATACTAGTTGGATAAACACTCCATTAATAAATGAAGAAGTTGAAACAAGTATGCTTACGGCAGAAAACCGAAAAATTTTGGAAAGTGCAGCTTCCTTGTACAAACTAAACTCATTAAAACAAAATGAAATTACATACATTCAGGCGGACCGTGAAGTTTATGCCCCAGGTGATACTATTTGGTTAAAGGCGTATATCCAATCACGGGAAAACCTAAAACCTTCAAATAAAAGTGATCTGTTTTTTCTTGAATTGCTAAATGAGAGTGGTGAAATTGTGGATAACAGTAAATTCTTAGTTTCTGAATCTGCATCAAAAGCCCAAATAGTGCTTGATCAAAATTTACAAGATGGGTACTACTATTTACTAGCTTATTCCAGCTGGATGAAAAACTTTGCGCCTGAAGATTTATATCGAAAAAAGATTCTCGTTAAAAATAGCCAACAAAACAATCCCGAATTTATTCCTGTTTTAAATAAATCTTCATTTTTTCCTGGCGACACAGTTCAACTGTCGGTACGTTGCATTGACAATGTCAATCGTGAAGCAAATAATGTTCCGTATAGCTATGAAATTCGATCGGGAAACAGCGTATTACATCAAGGAAATGAGCTTGCGTCCAACAGTGATAAAACCAACATTGTATTCACTATTCCAATCAATGAAACAAAAAGTTTGAATTATAGGATTGAAGGTAAATACCAGGGTGAAACTCTTATTACCAGCCAAACCATAAATGTTATAAATAAGGTGCATATAGATTTCTTTCCAGAGGGTGGTCATTGTATAAACTCTCAAGCTATTAATATAGCTTTTAAAGCGCTTACAAATACAGGTGAACCAATTGATATAAAGGGAAGAATTATAGATGATAAGGGCGAAAAAATCATGGATGTTTCCACATTGCATGACGGTATGGGTAAGTTTTCTCTTACACCAATTAAAGCTCAAAACTTTTACCTGGAACTTACAGAACCTTCGGTATTTTCAGATATTTTTCCGTTGCCTGCAGCAGAGCAAGATGGCTGGAATTTAAGCGCCAATTACGAAGATTCTAAACTAATTGTAGATGTTAGAAAAACAGATAGGCATGAAA
>JABMPH010000476.1 GCA_013203805.1 Bacteroidota bacterium
ACCCACAGGCTTTTAATGATGCCTCAGAATTAAACGCAAGTTTGAAGGAAGGCCTTCATCCTAATCCGTAAAAAAACTAGTTTAGCTCCCTGCCTTGCCGGCCAATGGCAATTAGTTAAGGCCACAAGTGCCGTCTTTGCGAGGACGACAGAGGAGGACGAAGCAATCTCAAACACCTGAAAAATATAGATTGCTTCACTCGTACCTCGTTCGCAATGACGAAAAAACGTTAACAAATTGGTATTGGAACGCACGGGCAGGAGTTCGGCTAATTAATATTGTTTCACAAAATCAAAGTTCGACTGAACTAGCATCTCTTTTCAACCAATAAACTGGCAATGCCAACAAAACTATTATACTGCAAATTGCAATACCAATTCCGGGATTATAGATATCAGCTAACCATCCAATAATAGGTGCAATAATTGCTGCAAATACTGATTTTGCTTGTGAAGTAATTGACAAAGTAGTTGCCATTGATTTATCATTCGATAAATTAGCAACAAGACCTATTCCAACAGGTTTCCGTAAGTTTTCGATTACCATAATAATGATAAAACCAACTATTGGCCACATGTACAATCCCACATAGAATGTTAATCCAGTAAAAACACCAACCAGTAACCCGAGTACTATTGTATAATTCATAGGTTTCTGTAAGTTGATGAATAATCTGGTGAAACTTCCTGAGTATCTGGAAGCCAGTGCGGTAAGTATATAAATGAAAAAATAAATAATGCCAATGGTTATTGCAATTTTCTTTTCATTATTCAAGTATGCGAAGAAAGGCATACTCAAGGCTACATATTTTAGTACAGGTTGTATATAATCTTTCACAGCTTTGTAATATCCTGTGTATAAGGATAGATTTGTAAGCACTATAAAAAAATCCAGTCGCTTCATTGTTTGAATAGATGCTAAAATAACTAGTTTAAATCGATGTTTTATCTTATCAAGATTTAATCCTGTTATTTCACCATCCAGATATGCAGGATATGAATAAATTAGCATCATATCAGCAAGGTATGGTATTATGGATGCAATAAATATGATATCGTAACTTCCAGAATAGAAAACAAATACTGCTGCAAGGACTGAGGATATAGCCGACCCTGATTGTGACCATGACCGCGTATGACCATAGTAATCAATTTTTTGGTTGCCCCAATTATTTACCTTCAAGTATTGGAAAATCATTGCTTTGTGAACACCGGTTCGGAATGCATCTGCCAAGGCAAAAAATACCATTGCAGTTATCAGCATTATATAGCTATTCGAAAAATAAAAAATTATAAATGAAAATATGTATGCTATAAATGAAACGATCAGAGTTTTACGCCTTCCCAAAGCATCCGATATAACTCCACTGGGTATTTCCGTAACTAATATAATGATTTCCCTAATTGAGTATAGCAACCCAATTTGTAAAAAGTCAATTCCTTTTTCAAGGAAAAAAAGCATTAGAAATGCATCGAAAAAGCGAAGATTTTTGAAAAATCCGTAAAGGCAGAATTTGTAATACTGTATATCCTTTTCAAACTGTTTCTGCATTATTCATTTTTTTCAAAAGTAGAAATATTTTTGATGATTATTTGGCAGATGATAATACTTATAGTCTACATATATACATTTAGTTAAAGTTGTTATATTTACATTCCAAAATCTCAATAATCATGAATATTTTTAAGAAGTACAGAAAATCAATAATCATTACATCAATAGTATTGGCCTCAATTGTAGTAATAATATTTGTTTTTCAATTAATTATTGGTAACATTATCGCCAACAAGATTGAAAATGCGTTAGACAAAAGAGAGGATAACCAATACAAAATCAAGGTTGGCACAGTAAAGGTTAATTTATTCACTATGACATTGATACTTAAAGACCTTAATGTTGCTCCCGATAGTCTTTATCTGGACGGCATGGCTTCTAAAAGTGTAAAACAGCCTGATATACTAAGAGTTAAAGTTCCTGTGCTAAGAATTAGAAACATAAGTATCCTTAAATTAATTCGTGACAAGTTTATTGATGTAGGAAGTTTTGTGTTGAAAAATGCTCAAGTAGATATTTACACAGATGGTAAGACAGTCCCATCAAAAGATAAAAAACCAAAAAGTACTTCATCCCTTTTCAATTTTGACAGTATACCATTACCCGGTATTGGTGGAGGTAAAATTGGGGCATTAAAAATAAGTGAATTTGGGATAAATTTAATTAATGTAAATAAGGGCGACACAGTAGTTTCGGCTAACAGTCTAGATCTCGCATTGTATGATATAGAACTACTTAAGAATGAAAATGATTCTACAAGTTTTAAGCTGAACCTAAAAGATGCTGATTTCAATATGTCGAATGAAACGTTTTATCTTCCTGGAGGTAATTATATTTTATCGTTTAAGGATATGAGTTTCAGTATGAATAAATCTTTATTGGTTTTTGATAATTTAAGTATCAAGCCTCGTTATAGTCGCAGTAAGATGGTAAGTTTGAGTAAGTTTCAGTATGAGATTTACAATGTTGATATTGAAAAAATTGAAATCAATTCGATTAACCTTAAGCAGATCATTCGCGAATCTAAATTTTTCTTTTCAAGTATTGACGTAGACAATATGAAACTAAATATTTTTAAAGATAAACATTTTCCTTTCGATGAATCTAAACGCCCGAAGCTTCCTCAGCAGATGTTGAAAGCTCTTAAAAAGGATCTTAATATAGATAGTATTACCATAAGTAATAGTGAGCTAGAGTACTCAGAATTGCATGAATTGATGAAAGAACCTATGATTGTAACTTTAGGAAATTTTAATGTTAAGGTTAAAAATATTACTTCAGTAGTCGATAGTATTATTAATGGAGCGGTTATGACCATTAATCTTAAAGCAAATCTTCAAAAAACAATTCCTATGGCGGTTGACATTGCTTTCCCAATGAAAAGCATACGAGATACATTCATGTTTTCCGGATATTTAGGTAAGGGAGAAATGAAAATATTTAATCCAATCGTACTGCCTGCAATTGGTATTAAATTTGAGAGTGGGATTATTGATAAGATAAATTTTCAAGCAACTGCTAATCCTTCATACTCAATTGGAAGTATGACAATGTTATACCATGACCTTGAAGGTGATATTCAACGGAAGGATATGGTTGAAACTAATAAGTTTCTTTCATGGGTAGCAAACTCAGTTTTGATACAGAATAATCCGGCAAAAGACAAAGATCCACGTATCGTTCCATTATACTTTGATAGAGTCATGTATAAAGGGTTTGGGAATTTTTTATGGAAAACACTTCAAAGTGGGATTACTGCAACTCTTGTTCCAACAATGAAAAATAAAGTTCAGGGACAAATTGATGAAACTAAAGGTACAAGTAATAAAGATATTAGAAAGAGAGAACGCGAGGAAAAAAAGAAGAATAGAGAGGATAGATAGTTATCAATCATTAGTGATTAATATCAGAATCAATTGCAAATTGGCTCAACCGTTTTTAAGAAAATTCAACATCAAACATAAACTTAACTTTCCTATTTTTGCCACTCAAAATAATTTAGTGTTACTATGGAAATGCCCAGCAAATATAATCCCGAACTAATTGAGGACAAGTGGTACGATCACTGGATGAAAAACAATTATTTTCACTCAGAACCTGATGATAGAGAGCCATTCACTATTGTTATTCCACCACCAAATGTTACTGGTGTATTACATATGGGCCATATGCTTAATAACACATTGCAGGATGTACTAATTCGTAGAGCACGGATGGAAGGCAAAAATGCCTGCTGGGTCCCAGGTACCGATCATGCATCAATTGCAACTGAAGCAAAAGTTGTAAATAAGATTACAGCTGAAGGGTTATCAAAGAAAGGCCTGGGACGCGAAAAGTTTCTGGAACACGCTTGGGAATGGACTGATAAGCATGGTGGAATTATATTAGAGCAACTGAAAAAGCTGGGCGCATCTTGCGATTGGGAACGTACAGCATTTACTATGAGTGACTCATTATACGAATCTGTAATTGATGTATTTATTGATTTATTCGAGAAAGGGTTGGTTTACCGTGGAGTTAGAATGGTGAACTGGGATCCGGATGCAAAAACTGCAGTTTCGGATGAAGAGGTAATTCATAAGGAACTTCAATCAAAGTTATATTATGTTAAATATCAGGTTGAAGGCGAAGATAATTTTATCACAATTGCCACAACCCGGCCTGAAACTATTCTTGGCGACACTGCTGTTTGTGTTCATCCCGATGATCCTAGGTTTGTTGATTTTCATGGTAAAAAAGTAATTGTACCACTTGTAAACAGGGCTGTCCCGATTATTACCGATGACTACGTAGATCGTGAATTTGGAACCGGTGCATTGAAGATAACGCCTGCTCACGACGTGCACGATTATGAAATTGGTATCAAACACAACCTTGCATCAATCGATATTTTTAACGACGATGGTACAATGAGTCTTAAGGCTGAGTTGTATATTGGTAAAGACCGTTTTGATGTACGTAAAGAAATTTTAGTTGATCTTGAAAAGTCAGGGAATCTGGTAAAAGTAGAAGATTATATAAATAAGGTTGGGTTCTCTGAGCGTACAAACGCTGTAATTGAGCCAAAACTTTCATTACAATGGTTCTTGAAGATGAGTGAATTTGGCGAAGCCGCTCTGGATGTTGTTGAGAATGGAGATATTAAATTCCATCCACCAATGTTCAAAAATATTTATCGCCATTGGATGGAAAACCTTAGGGATTGGAATATTAGCAGGCAACTATGGTGGGGACAGCGTATTCCTATTTTTTATCTTCCAGATGGACAATTTGTTGTTGCTAAAACAATCGAAGAAGCAGTTGTTAAAGCA
>JABMPH010000477.1 GCA_013203805.1 Bacteroidota bacterium
ATCAGCAGTATCATTAAGTTCATCCATAAGCTCTCCATTAACTTCCCATATTGCATCATCAATTTTTTTAACATATTCAAGGGTTTGTGCTTCTCCCGATCCCGGTTTAAAAGCTATCTCAGCTGTAAATTGATCGAAAGGAATTGATGGGAAAAAAGTAGCTTTAATCAAACCACCACCAAAAAGGCCAACGGTTAAGATTATCATTACCACAGGAGTGAATATAAAGATATACTTCCACCTTATTACAAAACTAAGGGTACTACCGTATAACTTGTCGCGCATGAATGAGAGAACCTTATCCAGTACATCACGAATTTTTTTACCAGTGTTTTGCTTTTGGCTTTTGCGTAGAATAAATGTGCTACCAAGGTGAGCCGGTAATACAAAAAAAGCTTCCAGTAAAGAGAACGCAAGGCTAAATAAAACAACAAATGCCATTTCGAACATAAATTCCATTCTTCCTGTGATGAAAAATAATGGAGAAAAGGCAATGATTGTTGTTGTAACAGATGTTATAACTGCGGGCACCATTTCCATGGTTCCTTCAACAGCAGCCTTTTTTGGCGACAATCCCTGCTCAAACTTTGTATATACATTTTCGGCAATTACAATTCCATCATCCACTAAAATCCCAATTACCAGTATCATCCCGAAAAGGGAAATCATGTTTATTGTAATGCCATATGCTGCGGCAAGAATAAACATCGATAAAAATGCTGATGGAATACCAAATGCTACCCAAAAGGAAAGACGAAGGCTTAGAAATACGCCAAGAGTTATTAGGATAAGTAAAAGGCCAATTCCGCCATTTCGTAGCAATAGATTAAGCCGACCCTTTAGCATTTGAAGGAAATCGTATGTTATATATAGTTGAGCATCTGTATGCGTTTCATTAAACTCCTTAACAAGGGTACTACAATATGCCGATATGAGGCTTAAATCTTCTTCGGGAAGCTTGTTAATGTTAATTGAAATTGAAGGTTTGCCATTCATTAACGACTGACTGGCAACATCTGCGAATTGTTTTTTAACTGTTCCCACATCTGCAATTCGTAAAAAGCTGCCGTCAGGATTTGCACGAATGATAATTTGTTCTATCTCTTCGGGATTAACAGTACGATAACGGGATCTGATCATTATTTCCTCAACATCTGAACGTATCTGGCCTCCAGACATGTCAAGGTTGTTTTGAGCAATAGCTCTTGATACTTCATCAAATGTTAAATTATACCGTAACAGATTTTCCTCTGAAATCTCAACTGATATTTCCAAATCGGGGTAACCGCCAATGGTAATTTGCGACATCATTCCCGAGTTATAAAGATCGTACTCTATTTCGTCGGCATATTTCTTTAGCGTAATTTTATCCGCATCACCCGACAAGCCCATGAAAAGGGCAAATGTTGCCGACCGTTGTTTAAACACAATTGGCCTTTCTGCATCAACCGGAAATGAGGTTATACCATCAACGGCATTTTTAACTTCTGCCAGAGTTTCATCTATATCATATTCACCAGTTGTTGTGATTTTTACACTTGATACGTTTTCGGATGATGTAGAAGAAACTTCCTTTATTCCAACAATACCCCTTATTGCCTCTTCAACCCTGAGTGTTATTCCCTCTTCCATTTCCTTAGGTGATGCCCCCGGATAGAAGACTGTAACAAAAACATCCTTTGATGCCATTTCAGGAAAAAAGGATTTCTTCATCGATAGTACACTTAAAGTACCAGCAATAAGTATTATGAATATGATAATATTAGCGTAAAAGGGGTATTTTACGAATGTACTAATCAACTTTCTCATTTTAATTAAGTATTTCGGCGTTAGTACCTATGTGAGCATTTACCAATGGTTCAACCACTACCATAGTACCTTGATCCAAGCCGGAAAATAATACAGTTGTTCCATTGGTTTTAAGAATATCAACCTTGTGAGTGTTTATTTTACCTTCTTCAACAGTATAAACCATGTTCTTATTAAAAATGGCATTTCTTGGTATTTCCATGCTACCTTCAAGATTCTTTTCAGAAAAAACTGCTTTTAGATATTGTCCCTGATAAAGCGGTTTTGATTTGGTAGACTCAAGACCTACATATACTGTAATTGACTGAGAGTTTGGATCGATATAATCTGACTTGCGGATAACTTTACCGGTCCAGCTTAACAAGCCATCTTTTGTTGTAGCAGTCACGTCATCGCCATTATTAACCCAATAAATATCTTCAACCCTAATCGGGACTTCCAACTCAAGTTGATCGGTTTTTATCATAGTAGCGATTTTGCTTCCGGGATTTGCAATTGAACCAACTTGCATCATTACATTTGTAAATGAGCCATTAAATGGTGCATAAATATTGTATTTTGATAACCGGATTTGGATTCCCAGAATTGTGTAATAATCGTTAAGGATATTGCGGCTGGCTAAAAATACTTTCTCTTTATCACTATCAATATTTGGAAGTTCTGGTAAAGATTTGCCAATATTAATATCGTTGAAGAACTTAAGCCATTTTTGGTAACTTAAAGGAAAATCAATTTTCATATCTGGAAGTATTCCGGCAATACCATTTAAAAAACGGCTCTTGCTTGC
>JABMPH010000478.1 GCA_013203805.1 Bacteroidota bacterium
GTATCTAGAAATATACCAATTGATTCAATCCTGTTTCTTGACTCAAGATGGTTATAAAATAATTAATTAATAGAATATTTTTCAAAAAAAATAAAAAAGAACCCAAATCTATTAGGCATTATTAATCGTAATGAAATAGTAACCAACACAAAATTGGATTCGATGATATATATAGAGGCAAAACGTAAGTCCATTGAAATTCAAAATAGCATTATTTCAAAGTGGTTTGTGCAGGATGAAGAAATAGCCCAGATAATTGAAAATATAAAATCATCTCCTGAATGGTTTTTGAGAATTAAAACAAAGGCTATTGAAAAGAATATTAGTGTAGATGAACAATTAAGAAGAGAAGCAAAATGGATTCTTGATCAAAAGTATTTTAAAGATTTATATTAGACATCTCCATACTGAACAATAATACTCTTATGGGTAATAATTAGTGACTCATTCCAAAGTCTAAACTTAACTTGCAGATTCCACACAATTTATCTCAACAGCAACTTATGGTATTCAACCTTATTATTGTACTCTAGTTTCACAATATAACTACCCGCCGATAGATGATCCAAATCTATTTTTTTGTGTTTTGGGTTACCTATACTTTGCTCCCTAAAAACAACATTGCCACTAATATTAGTAATACTTAACTTTAAGTTTATGTCAAATTTGCTATTCTGTTCAATGTTTATAAAGCTCACTGCCGGATTGGGATATATGGTAAACTCAGTAGGTGCCTCCTGGTATTCTTCAAAATCAACATAGATATCCAATGGATATTCTGCTGTAAACATACCACGTCCATGAGTCGCAGCCAAAACAACATTATCGGCACTACGAATTTTTAACATATCAACACGAACATTTGCCATGCCATCAACAGTTGTTTCCCATGTTGTATTTTCTTCGTTTAATGTGTTTGTCCACCAAACACCAATTTCGGTTGCGAGCAATGCTTGTCCATTGTTATCGGGATGAATTATGGCCCATCGAATTGGCATATCTGGTAAGTTTGATTCTTTTTCTTCCCAAGTTGTACCGCCATCGGTAGTTAACCAAACCGAAGAAACTCCATAGTTTGAAAATGTAACCAATAGATTATCCTCACTCTCACCTATGGCAACACATGATAAGTTTGCAGTTGGGAAGTCGGGGCTTCCAATTTCTATGCTTTCAGGTACATTTTGAGCATTTGTAACTTTAAAAAGTCTACCTGATTGTGTTCCAACAAAAAGAGTAGATGTACCAATGGGTGAATAAACTGAGTATGCAATGTGTGAATAGGGGACTGTAATACCAGTTCCAAGGTTGACCAATTCGGTACTTACATTGAATGGAATATTTTTTGCTCGCAATAGTCGATTTTGGTTACCACCAAAAAAGCCAACGGCATTTGAATAAAGGATATTTTCTTTATAATCATAGTCGGCAGGACTTATAAAAGTTCCTGTATTTCCACCAAAATAATCAGCTTGACTATCGGAGCTCCATGATGTGTAACTATTGTAGTAAACTGAAGTGATGAAAATATTTGCTTGATCCTGATCCCAAAAACAATAAGCACCATCACCACCATCAATCATATCATTAATATCAAGTGTAAAATTCTTATGATAAAGGGTGCCGTTATCTTGTAGTCCACCAATAAAATGCTTGGATGAAGACGTTGGTTTAATTGCACACGAATAATATTGTAATGTACTATATCCCTTGTTTCTTTCAATAAAAACAGGGTAAGTATAATTTGCCGTATTTGTTAAAAAAACACCTCCGTCGGAGCTGAAAATAGCTGTGTTACTTGATCCCGGTTGAAACTGGATATTATGCTGATCAGCATGTACATAATCATCGCCACCTCCATAATACATTAGTGCCCAGTCGGAGATATGTTTCCAGCTTGTACCACCATCTATGGTTTTCCATAAATCTAAACCTCCAGTGTATACAGTAAGGGGGTTTGAAGGGTCAACCTTAAGCACAAATGCATGCCATGCTAATGTCGACCAATCACTGTCGGGTATGGATACCTTCGACCATGAAATACCACCATCATCTGATTTTGACATAAACCGTCCTCTGTAGTACACAAATCCACTAGTGTATCCTGCTGCAAATTGTGCATACACAGTATTTGGATCGGATGGTGAACTGGCAACAAGAGTTCGGGCAGGTATTTTATAGTATGAATCGCTTGAAATAGAATCAACATAATTATCATAAATCGTCCAACTTCCTTGCAATCCATTATCAGAATACAGAATTGTGGCACCTCCATCTAAATCAAGATTTTCCATTGTTCCAATATAAATTCTGCCATTTGTTGCTATCTCAATATCAGCCGGTGTGTATGGTTTATTGGTTGGTGATTCGGGAATTACAGGCATCACCTGAGTCCATGTATCACCAGCATTGTCGGAACGGTAAACGCCATCCGAAGGCTCGCTTTCATGATCCTCTCCCATATATGTCCCCGATGCCACGCAGGCATAAATTACACTTATGCCATTTTCATCTCGAACAGCAATATCGGTTATGTAGTCGAAATTTTCAGTACTACCCATTAATTCCCATGTTGTACCACCATCATTTGTCATGAAAATGCCGGCACCAACTCCTGAGGATGCTCTGTATATTATCCTAGCTGTTTGGGCTTCACCAGTTCCAATATAGAAAGTTTGTGGATTATTAGGGTCGTATGTTATGCAGCTAATGGCAATATTGCTCCAAAAGTCACCAACCGGAATCCACTCTTCGCTTGTGTTAGTGATATCATTATTATACCATAACCCACCAGTAACACCCCCAGCCCATACTTTTTTATAATCTGGATCATTTGGGTCGAACATAAGGGCACGTGTACGGCCTCCCATATTTGATCCTGAAGTTTCCCATTCCATGAGTGCGTTGGTATTTCTTGATGTATTTTGTTTTGATTGCAGTTCCTTGGTTTGTTTATAAGCAGTTATCAGTCTATCTGTGGGAACCTGTCCTGTGGCAGGATCTACTGTCATAGTATATTCCTGAAATGCAGCCATATCAGGTTGGTTTGGTGACTTAACATCACTTTCAATATTATCCAATTGTGGCTTTATTGCTAATGCTTTTTGTAGAATACTATTCTCATATTTTTCTCTAACATCAGATTGGTTTTGAACTAGAAAATATCCTCCAACAAGGATTGTAAAAATTGCTATTGTGATACCTGAAAAAGTAATTTTTGTCATCAGTGAATTTTTTTATTTTAAGCTGTAAAGATAGACAATGTAATTCTTACAAAGGTTGTTCTTTCATACTACTGTTAACTATTTACAAATGACTCTGCTTCATATATCTTGTAATTACTAACTGTAAATCATGCATATACTTTTAGTTAGGATTACAAAAAAAGGCAATACAGTTAAAAGGACGGCAATATCAAAGACCAAAGTCGTTTACAACCTATACAAATTGACCTTTATGCAATCCAAATTTGCAAAACTAATTTTCTGGAATCAACAATATCTGTTGTTGTGTGAAGTCAACTGCAGCATCCAGAAATTCCAATATCAGTGGCCAGTTTTCCATTGTGTAGTAGTTACTATTATATATTTTGGTTATATCTATGATCAAATTATCATTTTCAAACCTTGCATCGCTTACAAAACTTCCAGTTGAATTTATGACACTTACGTTTAGGTTATCAAAATCGGCAACAGTATAACCAACGGGTACGGTAAAAACCAATGTCCATCTTATTTTATGAGGTGCATCTATGTATATATTTGAAGTCCTGTTTATTTCTTCTTTGGTGAACTCTTTATTCTTCCCAATAAATTTCCCAATGCTCAGTAAATAATTATCTCCGGCTTTGTTTATCCCTTCATTAATTTTATATGAATAGTTAAATTTAAGAGTATCAGTACTATTCCATCGGCCAATATTTACCAATTCAATAGTGTCAATGTTAACTTTTTCAACGGCCTGACTTTGAGTTAGTATTAATTCAACAATATCATGTCTGTCGGAACAATAATCGTCCATGCGTTGAGCTAAATATTTCTTGTTCTCAACAACCGTTTTCATTTCCTTTTTTCCGATTAAATTAAGTTCCAATAAATAACCTGTTTCATCAAGATAGGTGTCATTGTAGGTCGAAATAAGATCTTGTTCATGGTATTTCGTTGTTCCCTTCATGAATGATTTCTCGATAACAGAAATCGATAATGGTGATATTTGAACAACTTTTATAAACACAGAATCAAGATGTATATTTTTGTCAATATCAGAAATTGGGATGACCTCATTAGTTGTAATTAATTCTCTCCTAGAGGATGAAGGATCAATCAAAGTAGCCTCAACTCCTTCAATGTATGGATTTATGATTCCATAAATACTATGAATTTCAGGTTTTGTAATATAAAGAGGTTGTTCGTTACCCATTTTAACGAATGGAACCAGTTGGTCATGAATTACTAGACTATTTCTTGCTCCCAAAGACCTTGGGACACATACCCCAATTTGGTGATCAATATTATAATGATCCAATACTTTGCTATATGATGTGATAAAATCAAATTCATCAATAAAATGTTCCATTGAAATAGTATAACCATAGTAAAGTTGAGTTTTAAAATTAAGATAGTGACGCATTAAATAGTATACTTTTTCAGGTATACCTGATTTAGTATTTTGCGATATATTCATATCAACCAGGTCTCGATAAACACTTTTAACCATGTTGCTACTATGGAAGTCTAGTCTCTCATAATTTCTTACTTTATCCAGGAAATCATCAATTTCCTCATCAAGTATTTCATTTTTAATTTCTCTGTAGCTACCCAGAAATGACAACTCATGATTTTCGAGACTTTTAGGTGCGATAATTATTTGATAAATAATGGCCGGATATTCTCTTAAGGGAAAGATCATTTGGTCTTTCTTTATTTTTTCAAGATTTCCGTATGAAAAGGTATAGTTATTCGTTTTCTTATTCTTCGTAATTGTTGGTTTGGGAGCACCATTTAACCATATTGCGTTTAAGTATGTTTTTCGTTCAGGTATTATACTGATATTACCTTTCAAAATTGGATAATCTGATTGCAATACTTTATACACCGGATCAAATTCGATGTGATTAAGTCCGTTTGGGTTTGTTGTATGTGATCTTATACTTACAGAATAAAAGTCAATAATATCTCCAATAGCAAGATTTGGAATGGCAACTTTTTCATAACTTGAACTTCCACTACCTCTGTTTCCATCTTGTTTCATTTCAATAAAATCATCTTGATTTACCACATGAAACTCATCATTTGGTTTTATCACTTTTATGCCTACATAATCGGCATCGCGTCCCCGTGAATTATTAACTAATTTATCAGTTGAGAATTGAGAATATTCGTTTACGGCAGTTTGATCCAGTAAAATAATTCGTGCCCTGAAGTAACTGTCTTCATTAATCGCATTATTCATCACCTGTTTTTTAAACTCGTATTTTTCACTTTGATAAAGGATTACTGCTGATTCATCTTTCCATTTATCAGGATATGTGGTAATATTAGCTGCTTTTGCAGTATCATTCCACATCATATTATCATAAACAATATTATTAACCTGAGACTTTGTGTTTAATACAATACTCAGGAAAACTATTACTGTGACAAGCTTATTCCTTTTAAGGTTCATATTAATCCGATATAATTATCATTTGATTTGCAGCTTCTTTATATTCCTGAATAAAACTATTCCACTTCTTGAAATCATCAGGTTCAATTATCTTATTTACTAAATTTATTTCTTTATCGAAAACCACTGTATTTTTTATTTGCTTCCATGAATAGCGAAATGACGCACCATTAATGGTTTTCTTGATTTCTGAAGGTAAGAATATCACCGAAGAAGAATCGGGTAGAGTTAATATGGTACGATACTTTTTTAATGCCCTGATCCCCATATTGAAATGGAAACTGCGGGCAGTATCAATTTCTGGGAATGGCCATCCATACCCTAAGTCCATTGGAACAAGGAGTTGACCATCGTGTGAAAAAACCGAATTCTTTGCCGACATTTTCACTTGTACTTCAAAATTGGAAGGATTCAGACTGTCAATTCCAAACATTATCTCTTCAACATTATATTTCTTATTGTTATTTGTTATAAGTGATTCTAACAATTCCTTTTTATAAGTTCCCAGATATTCGTTTAGCAGGTGTTGAATATTCCTTCTGGGTTCGCCCAAATAACTAATAGTACCCTCTATATAAAGTATATCATCACATAGAATCATCCCATAATTAGCAGTGATAGTATTATCTGTATAATCTGTTTTAGGAATTGTATCGATAATATAACTATCACCATCTTCAATCATAGCTAACTGTTGGTGTATGTGGTCTCCAATTTCTCCAATATTTGAATATCGATCGGTAGGATCAAGAAAAATGAAGTTGTTGTTTAGGTTAACTGCACAAATCATATGGTTGTGAACAACAAGTGAGGGAAAAGTATTTGTATATGAAAGTCTGCTTGTTCCAACCCATACAAGTCGGGCATCTAGTCCCACTTCATTTAACATAGTTTTGAGTAGGTTTGCCATACCCTTGCAATCACCATATTTTGAGTCAAGTACATAATCAGCAGTAGCTGGTTTGTATCCTGCAATTCCATCTTCAAAGGCAATATATCTTATATTACTTTTAACCCAATCAAATATTTTTTTTGCTTTTAACTCCGAAGGATCGTTAACATCAATTATTTAATGCGATATTAATCTGGATTTATGTGTGGTTGAGTTGTCGGGGATCAAATCCTTATACCACTTATACAAATCTAAATTTGAACCAAAAACACTATATTTTATTCCATTGTAAAAGTAACCTTTCGTAACTACTATTATATGTGGAAAAATCCAGGATGATCCAGCAATATCCTTTAAAACGGCAGGTTGTAAATTACTGATTTTATAACCAATTATTCTGGTTTTGGTTTTTTCATCATATAATTCGGTTTTAGCTATCTCATAATTTGAAAAATTCATCTCAAGTAGCTCTACATCAATATTATCAGGAATAGTAAATGAAAGCTGCATTTCTCTAACTCGTTGCATTCTTATCAATTCCACAGAGCTTAAATAGCGGGCATCAAAGTACTCTTTTTTGTCTGATAATTGTATATAATCACCTGCTTTTGGAATCGAAAAGTTATAGTTACAAACTTTGTTATCGTGGAAGAAAATACCATTTACTTCGTAATCTCCACATTTTTTATAGTAGAGGATATCTTGATTACTTTTTTTTACTTTTTCCTTCGAAAGATCAGAAAAGCTATCATAATATCGGTATGCAACGGATTTGGAATTGTCGTTCAAAGCAACATAAACGTCCTGATATGTTTCGAGTACTTCAACAGTTTGATTGTTTTGGCTTAATTTGAATTCAAAATTTATTTCGGACTCATACACTATAACATCTTCATTTACATGCTCTTTTTTTAGCCTGGTTACCTCACTGGAATCTATAACTGGTCCATTATTTGAAAATAATAAAATGGGATAAAGAAGAAACCATGAAATAGTAAATATTAATAGATTACTTTGTTTTGTCATTTTCACTTTTCATATAAAGGTAGCATTGTAATCAACGCTATTTTCAACTCAAGGTTATGATACAAATCTATGAATTATTGTGGTGATATTATTTATAATGAATATGAATTTATAAAAAAGATCGGAGATAGATATGACAAAATTTAATTTACAAATTACCCAAAAAAATATATCAAAATAATAACTCCTGAATACTTATTTTGAATCTAAGAGAATTTGGAAGCGATGTTCTGGTTAATGTTACTAGTATTTCTATCGTTCAAAATGGATTTATAATCGTTGAAAGTTAAAAGATTGTTATTTGAATAAATGTGATGAATTATTACATAATATTTAACGATTTTCAATTATTATTTTCAAATGATCTCAATAATATATACCCTAATTTTCGTAAATTTGGGACTTTTAAGTTTTACTATAGATTTAAATCGTATAAATATGACCTACGAAGAAAGATTACAGAATGTATCGGTGCTTGGTGCAGCAGGTAAAATGGGGAGTGGAATCCTTCTGCTAACTGCGGTTGAAATGGCCGACCTTAGCCTATTGCCCGAAAACAAAGGGAAATCCTTTGTGTTAAATGCCATTGATGTATCACCCGAAGGATTATCGGGTTTAATGAAATATCTGCGTGATCAGGTGCGTAAAGTTGCCGAAAAGAAAACAGTATGGCTTCGCAGCGTGTATGCTGATCGCGATGACCTGATTGAGAACTACGATATTATTGACGAGTATATTTTTGATGTTCTTAATGTGGTTCGGCCTGTTACTACCATGTCGGCTGCTTATTGCTCAAATTTAATTTTTGAAGCAGTAAGTGAAAACAGAGCTTTAAAAGTTAAATTGTTATCGGATATTGATAAAAATAATGATAATAATCCTTGGTATTTTACAAATACCTCATCTGTTCCAATTGGTCTTATAGAAACCGAAGCTAACCTTGATGGTCGCGTTGTCGGATTCCATTTTTATAATCCTCCGGCTGTTCAACGTTTGGTTGAATTGATTAAAACAGAAAAAACAAATGCTGATGTGGTTGAGTTTGCACATCTTTATGCTAAAAAGCTAAGAAAGATAATTGTACCTTCCAACGACTTTGCCGGATTTATTGGTAACGGTCATTTTATGCGCGATGCACTTCATGGTATGAAGGAAGCAGAAGCATTGGCAATCGAAAAGAAAATTCCATTGTATCAGGCAATTTATATGATTAACAAGATTACTCAGGACTATCTTGTTCGCCCAATGGGAATTTTCCAACTCATCGATTATGTTGGTATTGATGTGGTTCAGTTTATACTTGGCGTGATGAATCCATTTGTTTCTGATGAAGATCTACATAGCGATTTACTTGACAAGATGATTTTACAAGGAGTTAAAGGTGGTCAAATGTCGAGCGGAGCACAAAAGGATGGTTTTTTAAAATACAAAGGAGGACGTGTTACTTCAATATGGGATACTCACAAACAAGCTTACGTTGATATTGATGAGTTTATGGCTGATTGTGATGAGATGTTAGGTGATCTTCCAGATTCCGTTGTTGCTTGGAAATCAATTGTTAGGAATAAGAAGAAAGATGATATACTAGCCGGATTTTTCAACGACCTGAAAGCTTCTAAAGCTCTGGGTGCTGTTACCGCAGTTAAGTATGGTATACGTTCCAAAGAGATAGGTGAAAAACTTGTTGCTGATGAAGTTGCCAATGAAATTGATCACGTAAACACGGTCATGCTTACAGGCTTCTTCCATGCTTACGGACCGGTAAATAACTTTTTTGAATAATCTTTAAATCCAGAAAAATGAGAAGAAAAGTATATATGACAGGTGGTTATAACACCATATCGATGGGAACAGGACGTAGTGAATTTCATCCTAAGAAACCTCGTCCGGATTTAGAACATTATATTAGCGAAGCGGGTCAGGGAACCCTTAAACAAATTGGTGGCGCCAAAAATGTTGACGAATCTGTAATAGGAAACTTTATGGCATCCCGTTTTAACAAACAGGCTAATCTTCCGGGGTTTGCTCCAATGATTGATGAGGGGTTGCAATGGAAACCTGCCATCAGTGTTGAAGGTGCTTGTGGATCTGGTGGTTTGGCTTTAATGAGTGGCATTAAATCGGTACTTGCAGAAACTGCCGAAGTGGTATTATCACTTGGTGTTGAGGTTCAAAATACAGTGAAAGCTATTTATGGTGCTGATATATTGGCCGGAGCCGGATGGTATAAGAATCGTAAAAACGGGCATGCATATTTCTTTCCCGGTCAGTTTAGCGACAGGGCAGGAGCCTACTACGAAAAAGTTGGGTATGACCGTGCTCGTGCTGGTATGAAACGTTGGTTCCGCAATGCTATGGAGAATGCACGTTTAGATGAAACAGCTCAGGAACATCATAACAAAGTTGCTGATCTTGATGGCCTATACGACAAACTAAAGCCAAATGGAGCCTCTTTTGTTGATAATCTAAGTGTACTCGATTGCTCCAAAGTAAGTGATGGTGCATCAGCAATTGCTATATGCTCAGAAGAAGGCTTAAAAAGGATTGGTGTTGACAAAAAAGATACTGTAGAAGTTATCGGCTTTGCCCAGGTTATCCGAAATATTACCAACTTTCCAACTGATTTAACCGAAGTTGAAACCATTAAAAAAGCAGCTCACCAAGCCATGGCAGATGCTGGAGTTACCATTGATCAGATTGGTACTATTGAAACACACGACTGTTTCTCAATAGCAGGAGTTCTTGCCACTGAGGCTCTTGGATTGGCAAAAAATGGCGAAGGCTGCGATTATGTGGCTGCTGGGAATACAGCTCGTGATGGAGCTATGCCAATGAATACAACTGGAGGTTTAATAGGATGGGGTCACCCAACCGGAGCCACAGGAGTTCATCAGGCAGTAACTATTTGGCAACAATTAACAGGTAAAGCCGGTAAAGCTCAAATAAAAATGCCAGCAGACCGTCCATATGGTATGACCATAAATATGGGGGGTGACGATGTAACCGTTGTTGCAATAGTTTATAAAAGAGGATAAATCAATAAGTATATTGTCATTCATTCATAGCGAAGAATCTCAAAAATTCAGACTTATACCAATTAAATTTCAGAATGACAACCAACTATAAACAAAAAATCCGCAGAACCATTTGGCTCTGCGGATTTTTTATTTATAAGTTTAAAAGCCTACTAAAATACATTCAGCTTCTCAATTCTTGTTCCATTTTCAGTTTCAATGTTGATCATATAAATACCTTGTTTAAGGAATTCAATATTCAACTCAACTTCGTTTTGATCTAAAGCTACTTCATATACTTTTTGACCACTAAGGTTGAATATGCGGATATGCTCCATATGGCTTCCCGATTCAATAGTAACATTGTTTGTTGCAGGGTTTGGATAGATTTTGGTATATTTTTCACCCATTTCATTTAATCCAACAAATTGCCCTAGGTTCATTTTTGTGGTTTGCATAACCTCTTTTGTATCTACATCTTGTATAAAAGCCACAAGCTCACAATTGTTTATATCATAAGGAACATTGATAGAGAAATCGATTACAACAGGTACATCCAACGTAAAAGTTGATAAGGTGCCTGCAGAACTTGGGTACATCTCACGGCAAACAAAATCCAAAACGGTTTGTCCAAACCAATTGTATGGAATATGTGATTCTGTTAGTACAAGAAACACACTCATATTTGCTCCAGTATAGTCATAAATTTTTGTTCCTGTAATAGTTACATCAAAATCCATTTCATTAGTTGTAGCCAAATCTATTTCAAGGTCAAACCATGATGGTTTGGTTATGCTGTTATCTACAATAGGCGCATAGGTTGTGTACAAGCTTTGTGTAGAGCTGCCTCCAACAACTGCATTGCCACCATCGAACATTGCTGTTGGGTAACCTGTAATTCCATAGTATGATGTTCGATCAGCTGCTTCAGGAGTATTGTATGGATCACCACTACTATATGAGTGATATTCAATTACTGCAACTTCATGACCGTTTTCAATAAGGTCATCAGCACCCATTGCTGAGCCCGGACAGAATACACATTCAGTACCAGTACCAATTTCAAGAAGAACAAGTTCACGGTCGGTTCCACCACTAATAATAACTTCAACAGGACCTGCAGGAGCTGATAATCCGCTTTCTAAGTAGAAAGCCTTTACTGTATAATTATAAGTACCTGGCAGTTCGATGTAATCTTCAAATGTTAATTCAGGCGAAATACCTAGCAATTCATCATTTCTAAAAGTGTAGTAAGTAAATACTGTTCCTGTAGCAGGAGGATCCCAAGTTAGAGTTACATCCTGTCCAACAACATCGGCAGTTAAGTTTTGAGGTGCGTCACCAAGAGGAGAAGATTCAAAAACCACATTATCGAAATAAAACTCAGGAGTTCCATTAACATCCCAGGCATAGAAATTAACCGCTCCCAATTGTTTTGGCCCGGGTGTGCCAAATGTTCCAAGAGTCCATTGCCATCCAATTAAATAATTGCCATCGATGAATACTTCAGCCCAATCATTATCAAGATCGATATAGTTTTCAACTTCAAACCATGTGTCGTAGTTATAGCTAAATGTGGCTGCACCTTCTGCCCCCGCATCTATGCTTCCTTGCCCATTTGCATCAAAATAAACTTGTGTACCCCATTGACTATTACTACCTGCAAATTCCTGTAATATATTATAGTATCCATATTTATTTGCTGGTATATAAATGTAAAAGCTAACAAGATATCTTCCAGTTAAAGAGTCGCCTAATAGAAGCACATTGTCGTTACCAGAGGCAATTTTTACACTATTCGGGGCTGTTTCCGATTGTTCAGCTGATACATAAGGATCCTCGTTGCTGCCTGGGTTTTCACTCCATGTAGTCCATGGTAACCCCGCTTGTTCAGCTAATCTAACGCCTGAAGTATAGCCGTCGAAATCATCTTCAAATATTTGCGCTTGCATTGGAGCAAAAGCAAAAATTGAAAGGAATAATAGTGCGTAAAGTTTTTTCATAAGATAAGTTTTAGAAGTTAGTATTATGATTTAATTGAATTCAAAGTTAATAAAACAATCCTGCGTTTGTCAAATTAAAAAATACAAATATAAAGTTTTAGCCTTCTGATGTAATAGTAACTATAATGTTTCGTGATTTTCTTGGTCCGTCAAATTCACAGAAAAATATATTTTGCCAGGTTGAAAGGCCCATTTTTCCATCGATTATTGGGATTGTTTCTGATGGTCCAATAAGCCCGGCCTTTAAATGGGAGTCGCCATTTCCATCCTGAGCATCATGTAACCAGACTCCTTTTGGGATTAATTTTTGAAAAAAATTTACCACATCAAGTTGAACTGAATCATCCCAATTTTCCTGTATCATAATAGCCGCAGTGGCTCCTTGTGCATAGACGTTTACTATGCCAAATACAACACCTGATTGATTAACTATTGTTTCAATCGCACGGGTTATGTCATACAAACCTTCTCTTTTATTTGTGCTAATTGTTATTGTTTTCATTTCGTAAAAAATACAAACTTATGGGGGCCATTGATGCTCATCATTTCAAATATAGTTTTTTGTTTGCCATGAGCAGTTCAACTGCTTCATCGTAAGAGATATTTTTAATGCCAGTTCCTTTTTTATAAAATACCAACCATAATCCTCGATAGTTATCATAATTCTTTTCTAACCAATTTCTAAAATCCTTTCTGTTTGTGAAATGTTTATTTTGAAATTCTTTCATGTTTATGGATAGTCAAAACTTTTTGATTTTCTAACTTCTAAAAACTGTCAGTTTCAAACAAGTATATAATTTTTTGCCAACTCTGAATATTGTTGAATCTGTTTTTTCCTCCATCTACGGCCATATCTCAATTCTTTAGCCATTATTTTGGCAACAATTGGAGCTACCTCTATACTTGCTTTGGCATCAAGTATTAATAGTTGGGTTCTGCGAGCAAGAAAATCCTCAATATTTCTGGCCAACTCTTTTCGTACAGCCCAAACTATTTCACCTACTTTTATTGTGTGATCTGGATGTAATAGCTCATTATACTCTTTATGTTCACTAATTAATTCGTTAATTTTAACGGCATCAGACCCATAACTACTTAGTGAACCAAAGATATGAGCATTCATGTGATATCCATGTACCTGCAGTTTACTACTTACAGACTCACTATCTGAAAGATCACCTTGTAGGATTGCCTGCTCAACTGTATCTTCCGCCATTTTTCTGTAGGTTGTCCATTTTCCGCCGGCAATTGAAATAAGCCCTTTCTTTGATATCGTAATTAAATGATCACGTGAAATAGAAGCTGTATCGTTATCATTATTATTTCCATTTTTCACCAAGGGCCTTAAGCCAGCAAAAACACTTTTTACGTCACTTCTTTGTGGATCTTTGGTTAAATACTTGGCAGTATGTTCCAATAAAAAACTTATTTCACTTTCAAGAGCTATTGGTTCCAGAGGATATTGATTAACAAAGGTATCGGTTGTTCCAACAAGTGTGTGGTTTTTCCATGGTACAGCAAAAAGTACTCTTCCATCTTCTGTATTTGGGACCATAATTCCAGAATTTCCGGGCAAAAAAGAACTATCCAGAACCAAATGCACTCCCTGACTGCTGGTCATAATTTCCTTCGCCTGTGGGTCATCCATTTTTCGAATGGAATCAGTAAAAACTCCCGTTGCATTGATTATAACTTTTGCCCTTATAGTAAATTCTATGCCTGTTTCTGTATCCTCAGCTATAATTCCTGTTAGTTTATCATTTTCCGTTGTAAACGAAAGAGCTTTAACATAGTTAAGCATGGTTGCTCCTTGTTCCTCAGCTGTTTGAACCAAATTAATAAGTAACCTGGCATCGTTAAACTGACCATCGTAGTATATTACACCACGTTTTAGTCCTTTAGTCTCAACAGTAGGTATTAGCTTTAGGGTTTCTTCTTTTGATAGGAACTTGGAGGAGCCAAACCCTGCTTTGCCGGCAAGCATATCGTAAATCTTTAATCCAATTCCATAAAATGGACCTTCCCACCAATCATAAATCGGGACAATAAAAGGTAGATCATGTACCAGGTGTGGTGCATTATTACGCATAATCCCCCTTTCTTTAAGGGCATCAAAAACCAACGAAATATTACCCTGCTGTAAATACCTTACACCACCATGTGCCAATTTTGTGCTTCTGCTGGATGTTGCTTTTCCAAAATCAGATTGTTCAACTAATATAACATTATAACCACGTGATGCAGCTTCAACAGCAATTCCAGCTCCAGTTGCTCCTCCGCCAATTATAGCTATATCGTAACATGTTGTTGAGTTGCTGATTTTGGAAATTATTTTTTCCCGTTTCATAATGATATTTTTTCTTTAATATAATGAAACCACTTTTTCAGATGGCGTTTTGATTTCATAAAAATAGTGAGTTTTTCTGATTGAATGAAACCGTTTAGTATTTTAGAAAATTCAGGTGTTCTTAAATATCCGAATATTTTGTGAGGATTTCTTCTTCCATCTATCTCGTAATTGTTAACCACCAAAAAGTCGATGGGAGATACATTGTGTTTATTAACTGAAAAATCATCAGCAAGTTTGTAGTTATATGCTACTCTGTCGAGGATGTCAGAAAAATTGTACCAACATTTTGTTATTGGCCTGGGTGTTTGCATGAAATTTCCTTCTATTTGCCTCCCTTTTTGTTCGGCAGCAATTTTACTCATAACAACGGGTATACCCAAAGGAGATCCCATAGTTACTAAAGTATGTATTGGTATGTTAGTGGTATTAAAGTTGAGTACATCAAATGCAACAATTGAACCCATCGAATGACAAATTAACATTATTTGATCATCTTTATACTTCTCAAGTACTTTAATTAATCGGCTTTTTATTAGTTCTTTTACTTTGCATAGCTGATTATTTCCGGAGGTGTATTTATCGTTGTAGTAAACTTCAAGATCCTTAAAAAAGTTACTCATAATGGCATCGGATATAAATGAATAATTCAGGCTATAATCTTCATTAAGTAGTATTTTATTAAGTTGCTGACCTACAAAGTCGATTACTTTTTTTCTGGTATTATGGTTTTCGACTTTAAAATCTTTTGATCCTGCAACATATTTATCACGCAGGTACAGGGGGCTATTGATATCTTTTTCATGATTGTTTAGAGGTTTATCATAAAGTATATCAGCCCAGTAAACCAATTCGAATTTAGGCAGAGCCATCCTGAAGTTGTTGTTTTTTAATCCTTCCTTCATGGCAAGTTTCCACCAGCGTTTCAGCAACTTTTTAGGTGGTTTGTTGTCAAGACCGTGAATGCCGATTATAACATTTGCCATTTAACAAATTTATATATTGCTAATCTACTTATTTTAATTGATCTAGCATCCAAGCTGCTCTGTCAGTTGTTATGCCATCAAGGCCATGTTTTATTAATAATGCAGCTTTGTCAGGATCATTAACGGTCCATGCGTAGATGCTGTATCCTCTTTTTTTTATCTCTGTAATGAAGTTTTTTGTAAGTAATTTTCCTGCCCACACATTAACTCCATCAAGATTGTGTTTTTCTATTTTTTTTATGATCTTTGAGCTATTATTCATGGCAAACCATGTAGGTATACTATAATCCAGGTTTAATAACCAGAGCATACGATATTCGGGCATCATTTTTTTTGCTCTCGAAAGAGTGTTTATATTAAATCCTATAATTTCGATTTGTTCAAATCTGGTTCCTGATGATGATAACACACGTTTTAATTCATAAAGAATTTTGAGATTGCTTTTTATCTCGATAATTAATTTTCCATCATGGGGTATTGTATTCAATACTTGTTTAAGTGTTGGAATTATTTCATCTTTCCATTCCTGCCCCTTGTAACTTCCTGCATCCAAAAGTTTTAATACATCAAGCGTAGTGTTCTTAATTGTCTTTTTTATTCCGGAAACTCTTTGAGTGTTACTATCATGAATTACAACAATTTCATTATCCCGGGTTAATCTGATATCTATCTCAACTGCTTTAACGTTTCTTTGCCACGCAAGATTTATTGATGCCAGAGTATTTTCAGGAGCATCGTGTGATTCACCACGGTGTGCTATTATTTTGCTTTTAAAGGGATTCATCATGAACTAACTTATAAGGGTGAAAATCATTAACTATTTCTTAAATGCAGCCTCATAATTATCAATCCATTCCTTTGAAGTCATCTTACTAGCAAGCTTTCCTATTAGATCATAGGTTATATGCTCAGGTTTTTTAAATCTGATACAACTTTTCCCCATATCAAGCTTCACCTTGCTCTGTTTTGCGTATTCAGAAATAAACCAATCCAGTAATTTTTTATCAGCATAAACACCCATATGATATACTGCAATATGATTTTTTTGAGAAGCAATATTGATAAATGGCAGTGGTTGTTTTGGATCACAATGATATCCTTTCGGGTATATTGAATGAGGCACAACATAACCAATCATACCATAATTCATCGTTTCTTCGAACCCATCCGGGAGATTAGATTTTATTTCATTCCTTAGTTTAGTTATTGCTTTCTTTCTATCTTCCGGCAGTTTACTTATATATTCTTCGGGGGTTTTTGCAGCTATTTGCATAGTGTAGTTTATTTAATTCGCACAAGGTTTAAATGCTGAAAATCAAAGCTAAAATCAATATTTGGTGATATGCCTTCCATCGTAAAGCTTATGGCTTTTCCATCTTTATCCAGTGTAAAACTTGCAAATGCATCACACTCCATATCACGATAATTCCATCTTATGGCAAAAGTATTTGCTTTGTAATAAGACATTTTTCCAACAAGTTTTGGAGAACGTGCTGATTTTATCCAAAGGCGATTATCTTTTTCCCATATCTCCATTTCTCCGAACCAATCATCACGATAAGTACCAACAAAATCATCATTATTCAAGTGCTTCGTTTTTGCCTTTTTTACGGTTTGCCAAACCATATTTACAATGCTGTCACCATTTTCTTCACGACTATTAATGGCTGTTTTCATTCTACCAATCCAATCTACGCTATCAACACCAATGTATGAATCCACAATAAGATTTGGAATTGAAAGGAAACTGTAACCTCCGGGATCGGCGTTTGTTAGAACTACAACACCTAAATTAAGCTCCGGGATAAGTATTGTTTGTGAAAGCATTCCCGGCATACCACCTGTATGGCTAAGTTTTACATAACCGGCAATATCTCTAATTCCCCAACCCAGTCCATATGATGAAAAATGTGTATTATATGGAGGATTCCCAACGGCTGCAAAACCACGATTGGTGTATGGTTGCCACATTTTTTTATGATTCTTTTTTGAAATTAATTGTGTTGAATCATTTAAGGCTCCATTATTTAGTTGCATTATCATCCACTTAATTAGGTCATTAACACTTGCGTAGATTCCAGCAGCAGCAGCAGCTTGCGTTGCATCAAATTCATCAACCTGAACAAATTCGTTATCAACATATGAATGTGGTTTAGCAATGTTGTTTTTTGAGGTTAACCTTTGTAGAGTCCCAGCCGATTCATTCATTTGAAGAGGATCCATTATTTTTTCTTCAATGAACTCACTCCAAGTCATTCCGCTTTTTCTGGCTACAATTTCGCCAGCAACAAGATAGAGTAGGTTATCGTAATCATATTTAGTTCTAAAATCTGAAACAGGAGTTTGATATTGAAAGCTTGAAATAACATCGGCAACAGTGAAGTCGTTTCCGTCAGGTATCCACATTAAATCGCCAGCACCTAAATCCAGACCACTCCTGTGTGTTAGCAAGTCAATAATTGTAAAATTAGCAGTAACCCAGGGGTCATACATCTTAAACTCGGGTATATGATCAACTACTTTGTCGTTCCAGTCAATTTTTCCTTCATCAACAAGCATAGCTAATGCAGCAGATGTAAAAGCTTTACTATTTGAAGCAATTGAAAACCTTGTGTGATTATCAACTTTATCCCCGGTTACAATAGATGCTGTACCATAACCCTTTGAGTGAACAATTTCTCCATCAACTACAACGGCTACAGCTAATCCTGCATGTTGCATACTATCCATTGCTATCTTAACAATTGAATCTATTTGAGGTGATGTTAATCCTTGAGAAAAGATACTAGGGTTGTAAAAGACAAATATTGCTATACTTAAAATGAGCCTTATTTTATTCATATTGATTTATTTTAAATGATAATCACGTTTTTAATCTAGCCGATTGATGCGGATAAAAGTATTAAATTTATTCAATAATAATATCGTAGCTATCAAGAAGTCCAATTAGTCCGTTAACTGAGAACTTTGCTTTTTTTATCTTCTATTAATTTTGTAATCATCAATTATAAACTATTCCGGTTGATATTAGTCTTGTAAAGCCCATTCAACAGCTTTGTGGGCATGGATAGTTGTTGTGTCAAAAACCTTGATATTTACATCATCTTTCGAAATAAGCAGTGGTATTTCAGTGCATCCCAGAATTACGCCTTGAGCACCTTGATGTTCGAGATTGGAAATAATTTGTTTGTAAACCTCCCTCGATTCATCTTTTATTACACCCTTTACCAATTCTCCATAAATGATATTGTGGATTTGATTCCTCTCTTCTTCGGTTGGTATTATCACTTCAATTTCAAAATTATCGTTTATGTATTTTTTGTAGAAATCCTTTTCCATGGTGAACTTTGTGCCTAGTAGAGCAACTTTTTTCAGCCCCCTGTTTTTAATTTCTAAACCTGTAGCTTCGGCAATATGTAAGAAAGGAATAGAAATACTTTTGAGAATAGCCGGAGTACATAAATGCATTGTATTTGTGCATAGTACAACAATATCAGCCCCTGCTATCTCAAGCTGTAACGCTGAATCTGCCATTATTTTATCAAGTTTCCCCCATTCGCCTAGGTGCTGTAATTTCTCTATTTCAGCAAAATCAACAGTTACCATTATACTTTTACATGAGTGAAAACCACCAAGTACTTCTTTTACTTTTCTATTAATTAAATTATAATAAACTGCTGATGATTCCCAGCTCATTCCTCCGATTAATCCTATTGTTTTCATGTAAACAAAATTTTAGTTAATACAAATGTTTAAGCAGCTTCTAGTGCTGTATGCTTTTTTTAGATTATTTAAATTCTACCCTGAGGTCATCAACCAGAATTACACTTTTTGAAGGATTATAAATGTAAATCTTGATAAGGTCAGCTTGTTTAACTTCTTCAGGTATATTTAAAGTGTAATTGTAATCCTTCCATTCATTGATTGTAGTAACCTGATCAGCTATTGGGATTCCATTCCAGTAATACTCAATTTTACTTCCTGATAGTTCAATTACAAGTTTTGCATCGTGACTGTTTGAATACATAAATGTCCTAAAACCGATATTAATAATGTTAGTGGAAGTATCAGGGATCTTGTTAAATGGATATTCAAAAGTTATGCTAAAGTCATTACCTTTTCCTGTACTTGATGAATAATTACCTGAATATGAATTAACATCAGTTATTGTTTGCATCTGTCCCCAAATTATTTGTTTATCACAATCGTTAAAAAAATATGTTGGTTGCGAGCTGGAATAGTCTATGTGGTAATATTTATCAGGATAAAATTGTTTTAATTTTTGCGCAACATTTTGCGCAATAGTTTTTCTTCCAACTTCGGCATAATGCTCTGTTGTCCAGTCCTGATCGATAAATTGAATGTTTTCAACTGCATTTAAGTTATCAACAACAGTAACACCTTTTTTTTGGAAGTAATCGGTTAATATTTTCCGGTTATGTTCCATCAGGTAAATTAGTTCCTTACCTACCAACGATTGTGCTTTTTCTGTATTCTCAGCCATTAGGTTGAAAATTAGATTCCATCCTCGTTTTTTTGAAAGCTCAATTATTTTATCAAAATCATGAATTCTCGGATTCGTAAATGTGTCGATAGTAAAAGCATATGCTTTTATATAATGACAAGCTAATTCTATGTTTTTTTGAGTTGTGTCGTTTTGATCATTAATGTACTGTGTAGATGCCATCCAATTATCCCATTCTGTAACATTCCTATGAGGAAAGTTATATGGAAATTTTAATAGTTCATTTTTCCATTTTTGATCTATTTGTTCTTTCCTTTCGGTTTCAGTTTTGTTGTCATAAGCTTTAAATGATAATAAAAACCTATTAAAAAATGGTGGGTAATCATTCAATAATACCAAACTTTTCTGTAGAGATGTTTCCAGTTTTGAATAAATCCATTGTGCGTTAAATGATCTTAAGTTAAGAGTTACAATTACTGTGTTAATTTCAGATTCTTTGTTAATTTTATTTAGTAAAACTTTGTAAATACCGGCATGACTGGCAGGTAGAGTTATATCAGCCATTTTTAACTCTGGAAAGAAATCAGCTACAAAAGAACTAATAGGTCGTTTATCTAAATCTGTATTTTGAAATGTGATATTTGATGATTCACCAATATAAATTACTTTTGTATCATATTGAATATCACGACTTAAATTAATGATATCTGAATGTGTTTGTATATCTTTTTCTGATAAAAAGTAGTCGTAAAGAAAACTCATAATTACAATAATTACAGCAAACAAAACAACACGTAATATTATTTTATAGAATATATTCATCGCCGTTAAAATTGAAAGTAGATAAATGGGATATTATCAACCCCTGCAAAAACAATAATCGCGAAAATAAGTAGGCTGTAAATCCCCCATCTTAAAGGCATTGATAGTTTCTCAACACTTGTATCGAACCGTTTATTGTATAAGAGAATATCGCTGATTACAAACACTAATAGTGCAATCCATGTAACTGTAGGTATTACAATTTCTTTTATGTTAACATCAGTGTTGGTGATAATATATTTAAATATGGATATTGCTTCATTAAAACTCTGACTTCGGAAAAATACCCATATTAGAGTTACGAAAATAAATGTTTTAAGTGCTAATATTATATGCCACAAAGAAAAAGGCTTATGATTTTCAGATATTTTAAACCATCCATTTATTGTTTTCTCAATTAAATAAACAATGCCATAAAGTGCCCCCCAAATAATAAAGGTCCAGTTGGCTCCATGCCAAATTCCACTTACTACAAATACAACAAAAATGTTAAACATCCATCTTGTTTTTGCTACCTTATTTCCACCCATCGGGTAGTATAAGTAATCTCTAAACCAGGTTGATAGCGAAATATGCCATCGTTGCCAAAATTCAGCAATATTTTTGGCTAGATAAGGTGTTTTGAAATTATCCATTATCTTAATTCCCATAATAAGAGCACTACCAATTGCAATTATTGAGTAGCCATAGAAATCGGAGTAAATCTGAAAAGAATAGAATAAAATACCTATCAAAATATTTAGTGAACTATAGTTTTCTGGAGCTGCATAGATTTGATCAACTATCCCCGAAAGGTTATCCGCAACAACCATTTTAATAAACAAGCCATATAATATTAATCGTAATCCGTTTGATAAATTGGAAAAGGAAAATTTGTGATATGCTTTAAGCTGAGGGGTTAACCTTGAGAATCGTTCTATTGGTCCGGCAACAAGTTGAGGGAAAAATGAGACATAAAGAGCAAAATACCCTAAATGTTTTTCAGGTTTTTGTCGACCATAAAAAACATCAATCGAATAACTTAGTGTTTGAAAAGTGTAAAATGAAATACCAACTGGTAATAATACATTTATAAAAGGTAACTCATATGATAAATTAAATTTTTGAAAAAGCAAATTTGCGCTTTCGGAAAAGAAATTGAAGTACTTAAAAGAAAATAACAGTCCAAGGTTGGTTAATAAACTCAAAATAAGGAAAGGCAATCTTCCTTTTTTTGTGTTGCGTTTGCCCATTTGTAATCCGCTAAAATAATCTATTAGTGTTGATGCAATTATTATAAAAATGTATTCTACCTTCCAGCACATATAGAAATAGTAACTGGCAGCTAATAAAAGTAACCACCTGAATTTATGTGGAGTAAGATAATATAGGATTATTATTATTGGAAGAAAAATGACGTAATCAATAGTATTAAAAAGCATTTGTTCTAATTTTATTTACTTGTTCTATTAATAATTGGGTTAATTGAATACGTCAAATACAATTTGTGATAAATAATCGTGACAAAGGTAGTAAGTCTGTTTATACTTCATAATACGAATGGACATTAAAGAGGGTTAGTTTTTTGAATTCTTTATTTTAATTACTTCTGCTGCAATACTTATTGCTATTTCATCAGGCGTAATACTATTTATTGATAATCCTATTGGAGCATGAACTCTGTTAAGTTCGCTATCTGTAAATCCAGTTTCTTTGAGAGATTTTTTGAATTTGGCAACTTTTGATTTACTTCCCATTAATCCTATGTAAGCCAGTCTTTTTCTTAATAGCCTACTCAGAACATTTATATCGTGCTGATGGTTATTGGTCATTATAATAACAAAGCTATTATCTCCTTCATTTATATATTGATCAATTATTCCATAGTCAATAACGCTTTTTTTATTTGCATATTGATTTTCATCAAGCATACTAAGTTCTGAACGATTATCAAAAATAACTACATTAAAACCTAGTTGGGAGAATATACGCGATACAGCAAATCCAACATGTCCTGCTCCAATGATATAAATTGTGTTTTTAAAACCAATTATTTCCTGATATATCCAATTGGTTTTGTCATCGGAATTAAATTGATATTGCCATTCGTTTAAACTGGTTGTTAATGTAAATTTAAAATTGTTTTTTGATAACTCTAGTATTCCGGTCTTGTTATTTTCAATACAAGATGATATCTCATTTATTGTTTTCTTATTATCCATACAAATATGTATAAAATCAACAGTTTGAGTACCAGAACATATCATCCCTGTGCTATTTTTTTTATCACCTTCGTGATTTTGCTTTTTGCTAAAGTGCAGTTTTTGATTATTTTTAAGCAATAGTTTGCATTCTTCAACAAGGTTAAACTCCATTGCACCGCCCCCAATAGATCCAAATAAGCTTCCATCTTCACAAACTGCCATTGCAAAGCCTTGTTTCCCCGGGCTACTTCCTTTGGCATCAATTACTACCATAAGATAAAGGGAGTTATTATTGTTTAGTTTATTCTCAGTGAAGTTCCAGATGTTCATAGTTCAATTCTAATTAATTATTGATACAATTATATTTTTAAGAATTTATTAAAGTCAGATGGAGTGTTAATGTTTAGTAATATTGTTTTATCATTAACGTCTATTTCTTTTGTCGAAAAAATTGAGATAAATTCATTTAATTTAAGTTCACTTCTTTTTTCTTTTTTAAGTTTATTAATCACAGCTCTTGAAATTAATATTGGGTGACCTCCTTTCCCAAATATAATAGGTTTGATTACATCATAAGAAATTCGATATCTGTAAAGCTGATTTAACAGGTTTTTTTTAGCGTAGGGATTATCCACATTATGAATAAAAGTATAATCGGATGATACTATTTTAGCCCCGGTTTTAATGGAATAAAACCTACCAAGTTCCGGATTATTATTAACAACAATATGAGATTTGGGAGGTAGCATGATCTCCAGTTTGTTAAACTCATTATATCCGTCTTTATTAAGAACAATAATTATGCTGGAGCACCCAAAACTGTCGTATTGCTTAGCAATAGATTCTAAAAAAGTAGTTCCATCACCAATTTTAAGAAGATACTTGTGATTTCCCATACGTGATGATGTACCAGCGGCAAGTATTATAACCGACGTATCTTCTTTCATTATTCCAATTAAAAATTTAATCAAAAATAGGTGAAATATAGAATTAACGGTTCTTTTAAGTAAATTTGTTAGATCTAACATTAAAGATCATCATGACCGATTATTTTTCCATCATATCACTTCCGAAATTATTAAAAGTCATTTTAAATCAAATTGACAAGAGTGATTTCGTATTGGGAATATCAAAGGACTTATTTTTTACTCCAAATATTAATGATTCATTTCGTACAAGTAGATTTGGGCAATTATTGGAATCACCAATAGGTGTTGCTGCCGGCCCTCAAACTCAGCTTGCTCAAAATATTGTGGCTGCATGGCTTACCGGAGCTAGGTTTATCGAACTGAAAACCGTTCAAACCCTTGACGAACTTAATGTTTCCAAACCATGTATCGACATGCAGGATGAAGGATATAATTGCGAATGGTCGCAGGAGTTGAAGATTGAGCAGTCGTTTGACCAATATCTCAATGCGTGGATAATCATTCATATTCTCAGGGATAAATTTGGGTGGGATAAATCCGCCGATCCGGGAGTGATATTTAACATGAGTGTTGGATATAACTATGATGGAATCATAAACAGTAATGTTCAGTGGTTTTTTGAAAAGATGGATAATGCAAGAGCAGAGATGAAAATCAAAATTGAAAGCATAAAATCAATTTATCCAAATATTGAAAACCTTGAAATTAACCCAACATTATCAAATAATGTTACTCTTTCTACAATGCATGGCTGCCCTTCGGATGAAATTGAAAAAATTGGTGAATATCTGATTGTTGAAAAGAAACTGCACACTACGATTAAGCTTAATCCAACATTATTGGGGAAAGAAAAACTGCATGAAATACTTGATAGTTCAGGATTTGACACGATAGTCCCAGACAGGGCTTTTGAACATGACCTCAACTACGATGAAGCTCTGAAAATAATTGGTAACCTACAAAAGAAAGCTGATTATCAGAATCTCCATTTTGGTATTAAATTAACCAATACTCTGGAAAGCCTGAACAATAAAGATGTATTTCCGAAAGATGAAAAGATGATGTACATGAGCGGAAGGGCACTTCATCCAATCTCAATAAATCTAGCCTATAAGCTGCAAAATGATTGTAATGGCAAATTGGATATTTCATTTTCGGGTGGTGCAGATGCTTTTAATATTGCTGAAATTGTTTCATGCGGACTAACTCCGGTTACTGTTTGTACTGATTTATTAAAACCAGGTGGTTATGCCCGTCTTAATCAGTATATTGGTCTGTTGAAAAATAGTGTTGTTGACAAAAACAATTTTAGTAACCTGAAGAATCTAAAAAATTATTTAAAAAAATTATCGGAAAACAAAGCTTACAAAAAAGTTAAATTCCACGATCAAAGTATTAAAACAAACAGGCAACTTAAACAGTTTGATTGCACCCATGCTCCATGTGTGGATACCTGTCCCACCAATCAGGGAATACCTGATTATATGTATTGTACGTCAAAAGGGGAATTTGAAAAAGCAGATGAAGTAATCAAGCAAACCAACCCATTTCCTCATACAACAGGAATGATTTGTGATCATATTTGTCAATCAAAATGCACAAGGATAAATTATGATAGTCCGATTTTGATAAGGGAAATAAAACGTACGGTAGCTGAAAATTCACATAGGGAATTTGATTCCAAAATAGCTAACACTCATTCCAGTCATCCGAAAAAAGTTGCAATAATCGGTGCCGGGCCATCGGGGTTATCATGTGCCTATTTTCTTGCTTTAGCAGGAATGAAAGTTATTGTTTATGAATCAAAGGATAAGCCAGGAGGAATGGTGTCGGGGGCTATTCCATCATTCAGACTAACCAATGAAGCAATAGATTTTGATATTAAAAAAATTGAAGAAGCAGGAGTTGTAATTAAATATAATTACGCAATTGATAAGGCTAAGTTTGCCAAGTTACGTTGCGATAATGATTATGTTTATATTGGAACGGGAGCCCAAGTCTCCAGAAAGTTATTTATAGATGGAATTGAAGTAAAAGGGGTAATAGATCCACTTGATTTTTTATTCAAAGTTAAAAACGGGGATAGCCCAGGAATCGGACATAATGTTGTAATTATTGGTGGAGGAAATACTGCTATGGATGCGGCCCGCACTGCCTACAGATGTGTTGGTGAAAATGGAAAAGTTACTGTTGTTTACCGTAGAACCATCAAAGAAATGCCTGCTGATAAAGGAGAAATACAGGCTGTTATTGATGAGGGAATAGAAATGCTTGAGTTAACAGCTCCTGTATCGATAGTAAGTGATAATGGAAAAATTATTTCGATCTTGTACCGCAAAATGATGCTTGGAGAAAAGGATGAATCAGGACGAGCTCGCCCAATTGAAATTTCAGGTTCTGATTTTGAAATCTTTTCTGATACGGTTATCCCGGCCATCGGACAGGAACTCAATATTGATTTCATAGAAAATAGTTTATTGGCAACAAATATTGATAGCTATCAAACGCAAATTGAAAATGTTTTTATTGGTGGTGATGCCATGCATGGAGCATCAACAGCCATTATTGCCATTGGTGATGGCCGTAAGGCAGCACAGGAGATAATTGATAACGCTAATATTGGTTTTTCAACTAACCCTGTAAGAATGCATAAACCAATGAATTATACTCAGCTTATGAACAATAAAGCTGTAAGAATAATGCCTCAAAATGTATTGGAAACAAGTTTAGATGATAGAAAGAACTTCAACCTTGTTAGTACAACTTTATCAAAGGAGGAGGCTATTAAGGAAGCATCACGTTGTTTATTATGTGACGAGGTATGTGATATATGTACTACAGTTTGCCCAAATATGGCGTTTCACTCATTTGAAATAACTCCAGTTAAATACAATGCTCAAAAAATTAATGTTGTAGTTGGTAAGGTGGAAATTTCAGAAGGAAGTTTATTTGAAATTAAGCAAAAACACCAAATACTTCATATTGTTGAGTGGTGTAACCAATGTGGTAATTGTACTACATTTTGCCCAACATCGGGTAGTCCGTATATTGAAAAACCACATCTATATCTTATTAAAAAAGAATTTGAGAAAAATAGAGATGGTTATTTCCTGGATGTGGAAAATGAATATCCACAGTTATTCCACTATCATAATGATAAGCCCTACGTCATTCATATATCTGATGAAAAACTATTTTATAGTAGTAGCTATTTTACCATAAAATTAAATTATAACACATTAAAATATATTGATATTGAAGTTGATGAAAATACTAATTTTGAGCTTGATATGGCAATAATAGCACAATTAAAGATAATATTGCAAGGAGCACTGAGTTTCTATGGAATATGATATTTATAAATAAGAAAATAACAATGTCATGATGGATTTTCCCCCATTTGGATAACAATAACAACGATATGACTAATAAAGAGAAAGTATTGGAGAATACAATTCAGCGGTGCCGCGAAAAACATATTATTCTACCAACCTACAAACAAATGAGAAATCCGGAATTAATCCCGGAAAAGATAATTCATAAGTTGAAGGATATTGGGTTATGGGATTTGAATTCTCTCAATTTATTTAGAATAAACTGGAAAAATGAGCCTGTTAAATTTGGAGGGGGTTTTGGTGGTGTGAATTATATAGAATTGCCATCGGAACTAACCGGGGTAAAAGCCAGAATCATATTGTTGATAGGGAAATACTTTCCAACGGGGGCTCATAAAGTTGGAGCAACTTTTGGTCCACTTGTCGAAAAGTTAGTAACAGGTAAGTTTGATCCCACAAGGCAAAAAGCACTTTGGCCATCAACCGGAAACTATTGTCGTGGCGGAGCATATGATTCATATTTATTGGGATGTGAGTCGATTGCAGTTTTGCCCCAGGGAATGTCGAAAGAAAGGTTTGAATGGTTACACAAAGTTGGTGCAGAGGTGTTTGCAACCCCTGGCACTGAAAGTAATGTTAAAGAGATTTACGATAAGGTTAAAGAATTAATAGCTGAGCGCGGCGATACTATTGTAAACCTCAACCAATTTGAAGAAATAGGAAATCCTATGTGGCATTATGCAGTTACAGGTCCTGCAATGGAGGAGGTTTTTAACAAACTTGAAGGTGACAAAAATCGTTTTGCAGGTTTATTTTTAACACAGGGCTCAGCCGGTACTTTAGGAAGTGGAGATTATCTTAGAGAAGTCTATCCACAACTAAAGATTTGTGCGGGTGAAGCACTTCAATGCCCAACTCTTCTTGAAAATGGGTATGGTGAGCACCGTATAGAAGGTATTGGTGATAAGCATGTTCCATGGATTCATAATATAAAAAACATGGATATGGTGGCAGGAATCGACGACAATCCAAATATTCGATTAATGCGACTCTTCAACGAAAAAGCAGGTCATGATTATTTAAAAAATGAATTAAATATTGATCCTGGAATTGTTGAGAAACTGAATCTAATGGGTATATCCTCAATAGCTAATCTAATGGGTTCTATTAAGATGGCTAAATATTACGAAATGGACGAAAATGATGTTGTATTTTCTGTTGCAACTGATTCAATGGAAATGTATCAGTCACGACTAGTTGAAGAAAATCAAATTCATGGTGAATTTACAAATAGAGATGCAGCAGTAAGTTTTGATACAGATCTTCTTGGATTAAACATCGATCATATGATTGAGATGAATTATTATGAGAAAAAACGAATGCATAATCTGAAATATTTCACCTGGATAGAGCAGCAAGGCAAAACAGTGGAAGAATTGAATGCACAATGGTACGATGA
>JABMPH010000479.1 GCA_013203805.1 Bacteroidota bacterium
AGTACGAATCTCGTGGCTCATATTTGCCAGGAAGTTACTTTTTGCCCTATTGGCCTCCTCCGCAACGTTTTTTGCATTTTTTAACTGCTCTTCAATTATTTTTCGTTCGGTTATGTCAATTATACTGGTAAGTATTATCTTTTCATCTTTAACAATGATTGGTGTCAATCCAACTTCAATAGGAAACTCTGACTTGTCCTTTTTCAGCCCAAATAATTCACGTCCGCTTCCCATACTACGGGTAATTGGATTTATCATATAGTTGGCTCGTAGGGAAGAATGATCAAAGTTTGACGTTTGAGGAACTAACATCTCTATTTGCTTTCCAAGAAGTTCATTGCGTTTATAACCAAAATAGTTTTCTGTTTGACTATTAACCAGACTAATTATACCTTTTGAATTAACAAGGATAATAGCATTTGGTGCCGATTCAACAACTAATCGTATTCGCTCTTCAGAACGCTTACGTTCAGTAATATCTTGTTTAATTGCTATGAAATTAGTAATTTCACCCCTGTCGTTTGTTAATGGTGAGATTGTAGCTGATTCCCAGATAAGTTCGCCACTTTTTATTTTGTTAATGAACTCCCCTCGCCATGTTTTCCCCGAAAGAATAGTATCCCACAACTCCTTGTAAAAAGATTTAGGGTGCAGACCTGACTTACACAAACTTGGTTTTTTCCCAATCAATTCCTCCGCTGAATATCCGGTAACTTTAGTTGTAGTTTGGTTTACATATTCCAGATTGCCTTCAATATCAGTAATCCCGATTGTTACAGGACTTTGTTCGATGGCTTGCGACAATTTTTTAATTACGGTAAGTGATTCTTCAAGCTTTTTCAGGGCAGTATTAGCATTTTGTTTTTGCTCTTCGGCATCCTGCATAATATTAAACGCAGCTTTTCTGGATTTTTCCAGATTTTCACTTTTGCTTTGTAATTCCTCAATCAATCTTTTTCTCTCTGCTATATCTATTTGATTGGAGACAAAATGTGTGATTTCACCTAAATCGTTGTATATGGCTGAAATGGAAATAGATTGCCAAAAAAGCTCTCCGTTTTTCCGTCGATTTTGAATCTCTGCATTCCATTCCTCACCTTTTAATATGGTTGACCAAAGTTGGGTATAAAATGATGTGGGTTGTGTTCCGCTTTTCAATATACTTGGATTCTGTCCAACTGCATCTTCATAGGAATACCCTGTTTCCGAAATAAATTTCTGATTTACATAGGTAATTACACCTTGAGTATCAGTAACGACAACTATTGACGGACTTTCGTTGAGAGCTTTTGAAAGCATCGTATTTTCCTTCAATGCCATTTTGCGTAGGTTAATTTCCTTGTTAAGCTCATCACGTGAGGATGTAATAATTTCAAGTCGGGCAGTCATTTTATCAAAAGATCTTGATACCTGACCAATCTCATCTTTACTATCATTACCAACCCTAAACTTTAGGTCTCCTTCGCTAACAATATGGATTCCAGATTGCAGTTTTCTAATAGGCTTTGATATTGATCGTGATAAAAATATTGCAATGCCAATGGCAAGTAGCATAATAAATATGCCAGAGTAAACAATTCGTTCTCTTATTTCGTTAACAATATTAAAAACTTCAACCTTGTCCTTTTTAACAACTAAGCCCCATTCGGTTCCGGGAATATGCCTCCATAGTGCGACTACCGGAATACCTCTGTAATCAATTGAAACCCCGGAACCTTCCGTTTTCAAAACCGCACTCTGTAAACACATTGCAGTATCAGATCCGAAATGTATTCTTCTATTTCTTATTGTATCGGAAGCAAAACGCAATGTGTTAATAAAAATAACATCATCACCTTCTTTTTGCCCAATCAATACCTCACCGGTTTCTCCCATTCCGGAATAATTTCCCAATAGTTCCAGTATAGCTTTTACATTTAACTGAACAGCAATAACACCAATAGTTTGCTGATTTTCATAAATTGGGGCCACCAGATATGAGGCCAAATTATCTGAGTATGTACAGTGTTCGAATCCAGATAAAATAACTTCATTTTTTTCTGTCACGAGTTTAAAAACCCGAGCCAACTCATTATAAACACTATCTTCTATAAGAAGGTTTGTATTAAAATTATGATAACCTTTTGTTTTATATACAATATTACCTTCTAAATTTATCAGGTACATTTGGCCAAAACCATAACCTTCAACAAAATAATTGAGGTAATTACTAAATGTTCCATCCACCCCTTGGTATTGTTTTGATTGATAACCGAAGTTTTTTAAAGCACTACCGTAAGCAGCAAGTGCCTTAATAAGCATTGGAGAATTAGCCATTACCTTTAAATCCTTCTCCTGCTCAAGGAAGTAATTGGTAATCTGCGCCTTTTTACTCTCAGCGATTAGATAAAAATTATTGTAGGCTTCAAGCTCAATCCTTTTTTGCAGAAAAGCGGATTGAACAAATGCCAACAAAAAAATTGGAATAATGGAAATACCCAGAAACCATAACAGTAATTTTGTTCCTATCCGGTTTCTTTTTGGCAAATTAGCGATAAAAATTTTTTTCTCTCTCATTGCTGGATTATTCTTTAATATCAGGATTATCAAGTATATTTTTGTTCCAAACATCAGGAAATCTCAGAGGCCTGCCCAATTCTTTACAAAAATTATTAACCTCTTCTTTCAATTCAATATTCCGCATCTCCCTGTTTATCATTAAATTATTAAACGTTTCGAGTTCATCAGTTCGGCTTTTTAAATCCTCAACATAACGTTGGTTTCTAATGGCCATGGAGAAAAACTCTGCCAGCCTGCTGATTGCGAATAAATCATTGTCAGTATAATCCCTGGAGGGGTTGGCCAAAGAAATCTGCCCGACTAATTCCTGTTCGAGCATTACCGGTACGCTAAGATATTTTTCGATCAAAACATGCCCTTTGGGTGTACCTTCGGATGTAGGATGCATTTTTACACCATTGGTATAAAATGGTTGTTTGGTATTGAGTGACTGCCCCCACATTTTTCCATATTGTCCATCTTTACCCAATGGAAAGATGAACCGCTTATCGCTTTCCTCAATGATAGTACATTGCTTGTTGTCCATCATTTCTGTTAATGTATGCGCAACCAGATCCCCATTTTCAGTATTGATTGTGCCTACCACGCATTGAGTGCTGGTGGTTAACCTTTGAGCATATGGTTTTATGATCAAAGCTATTTCAATTATTGTTGTTGTAGGAGAGATAATGGGTTGATATAACTCAGCAATCGCTTCGTCTATCTGTGCCTTCCACAACATTTCCTTTTCCATTTTTTTACTTTCGGTAATATCGCTAAAGGTTGCATACACTCCATTGGGGACTTTAAGTCCCGGGCTGAATTGTGGGAATGCATGAATATTTAACCAGATAAATTCTTTTTTTGAATCGTTGAAAATCCCTATGACCTTGTTATGCACCTCCTCCCCCGTTTTTAATGCGACGATGGATGGGAAATCTTTCCCCGGTAAATCCGACCCGTCCTCATGAATGGCATTCCACCTCTGTTCTTCTACTTTAATGCCAACAATAGAGTTGGCCGCTAAACCAAGAATTTTGTATGCCGCAGGGTTAACTGAAATTATTGTTCCGCTAGCATCCAGGTATATAATTCCATGGTGGGTGGTCTCATACAAAGTCCTGAATTTTTCCTCACTGTTTTGAAGATTTTTCAGAGTCTTTTTTTGCTCAGTGATGTCCCAGATAAACGAAGTTGTTCCTATAATTTTATTGTCCTTAATTAATGGTGACACGTCAACCTGAATATGTATTATTGTTTTGTCTTTCCTGATTCCCCGGAACTCATATCTGGACACTTCTACTTTTCCATCTACCCTGTTTTTGTGATAATTTATTACACGGTCATAATCTTCATAATATACCAAGCGAAAAAGGTTTTGACCTTTCATTTCATCTTCCGTATAGCCGAATAATTCAGAGTATCTATGGTTACAGTAAATGATGTTGCCATCGATATCATCGACAAAGATTCCAATTTTAGCCTTTTCAATCAAATCCTGATATTTTTTTTCCTTTTCCAGTAATGCCTCCCGGTCATGTCGTATTTGGCTAATATCCTCAACAATGCCTTCGTAATATAGTATTTCGTTATTAGAACCTCGGATGGCAATCGAACTTTCCCTTACATATATTTCATCTCCATTTGCTTTTATCCATATTGATTCCAAACCTGATACAGTTCCTTTGGAATCGATCTCGTTTTTAAAAAGTGAACGGCCTGATTGAGAAACAAGACCATCCTTATCCAAATTCCTTTTCCTAAGATCGTCAAAAGAAGAAAAACCAAGCATATCGAGTAATGCGTTATTACTCATTAGTATTTTGCCTTCAGGAGTGGTGCGATAAATGCCCAATACCGCATTTTCAAAAAGATTTCTGTATTTATTATCATTCTTTTCTATTTCCTCATTCTGCATTGCCAGCTCAGTTTCATATACATCAAGCTCGTGAATAAGTTTTCTATTTTCTACTTCCGGTTGAATAGTATCTGTTTCATGAAGCTTTTTTTTCCTAAGCTCTTCAACTTCCTTTCGCAGAATCGCTAATTCTGACTCTTTATCCCTATTATTCATAGCACACTAGTGTTATTATTTATAGATTTCATTATTTCAAGTTCATTTTCACCAGATGGGTTTAATATACTAATACTTTATAATTTACCTACTAAATAAGAATTCTAACCTAAATTTGCAAATATATGCATATATATACATATATACTTAGTACATTCATATAGTATTGGATATTAATTATTATATTTTGGTAAGGTAAATGAAAAAGCAGAGCCTTCTCCTACTATACTTTCAACCCATATTTTTCCTCCATGTTTTTCGATAAATTCATTACAAAGAGTAAGTCCCAAACCTGTTCCCTTTTCTTTTTGAGTACCTACGGTTGAATAGGTATTATCAATATGAAATAATTTATCAATATAATCTGAGGGTATTCCAATTCCCGTATCTGTTACTGATATTTTTAGTGCGTTTTGATCTTCCTTTGCTGATATTGTAATTGTTCCATCAGGATGAGTAAATTTTATAGCATTCGAAATCAAATTTCTCAAAACCGTTCTAATCATATTTTTATCTGCATAGATGGTTGCTTTTTGAGGTAATTTTTTGGTAATTATAATAGATTTTTGCATTGCGGTTGAAGTCATTATGTGAATTGTTTTATTAATGAGTTCACTAATTTCAAAATATTCGGGATTAAATTCAATCCTTCCTGTTTGAGAAAGCGACCAATCCAACAGATTCTTCAATAAATCCATTGCCCCCTTAGATGAATTAAGGATAATATCGGCATATATACTAATATCGCTATAGTCTTTGCTTCTTACTCTATCAATAAGGATCTCGCTAAAACCAATAATAGCGTTAAAGGGGCTTTTAAGATCGTGGGCAATTATTGAAAATAATTTATCTTTTGCAGCATTTGATGCTTTAAGATCTTCAAAATATTTTTGAAGTTGCAATTCTATAAGTTTACGTTCTGTAATGTCACGGATGAAAGCAACTAATCTTCCACCGGAAATATCACTATAATTAACACTTATTTCTACATCTATCAGCCTGCCACATTTACATTTATGTTTACTTTCAAAACGGTCATAACCTGTTTCAATTACTCGTCGAATATGTTTAGATATATCATCCGGCACTTCGTTTGCATCTAAATCTCTAATACTCATATTTAAAAGTTCTTCCCGAGAGTATTCGGTTAAATGACAATATGCGTCATTAACATGTAATAAACGACCTTCAATATCTGTTAACCAAAAACCGTCCATTGCCGTTCGAATAATTGTTTCGTATTCTTCTTGTCTCTGTTTACGCTCAGTAATATCCAGAAATATTTCCAGAATAGCTTTATTTCCTTGAAATATCATTGCTGAATGGTGAACTTCGAAAGTTTTTCCTCCCAAAATTTTCTGATGTTCAATTATGGCATTCTCGCCTATTTCCAATCCTTTTTTTAAAGGGCAAGTCTGGCACTGCGTTTTATCATCGCAGTATAATTCCCAGCATTTTTTTCCAATGGCTTTTTCTCCAAAAAGCATTTTGAGCTTTTCATTCAGAAAAAGTACATTACCTTCAACATCAACTATATCCATTCCAAAAGGTATAGTTCGCAGTAATGTATTGTTAAACTCATAGCTTTCACTCAGCGACTTTTCTACTAACTTACGCTCACTAATTTCACGTTTAAGATCCCTCGATCTTCGATAGGTGAAAACACCAAGAGCAACGGCAAGTAATACCAGAATAAATAATTTATCATGGATGCGCCAGTCATACCAAAAGGAAAGTTCTCGTATCCAATCCTGAAAAATATCAAAGACCCCAAAAAGTTCCACAAAAAGCGAAACTAGAATGAGGCTCACAGAAATTATTATCAGATCTTTAGAAGTGCGTGTGGGCTTACTATTTACTTTTGCCAAACTTTTTATCCAATTTTCCATCTCTTTTACGATTTAAAAATTAGTAGTATGTTTAATTAATTTTCATATTCTTATTAATATTATGTTTCTATTTTTAATACGTAAACGGAAATAATGTTAGTTAGAATATTAAACCATCTATTCCTTATTGAACGTCAGCATAACTACTGCCCCTCCATCGGCTCCGTTTGATATGCTTATATCCCCTGAATGTATTTCCATGATTAGTTTTGCAAGATTTAATCCTAAGCCTGTAAACTTATCCATATGATCTTCCCCTAGTACAAAGGGATTAAAAATTGTATTTTGAACCACAGCAGGAAAGCCCGAACCATTGTCCTTGATAATGAAACTTACCTTACCGTTTTCTTCTTTAGCAGTTATTGTTATCTTGCCAGTAATAGGTGAGTAATTTATGGCATTGCTAAGTATATTATCAAAACACTTACTAGCAAAAACCTCATCACCTGTAAAATACAATTTGTCATTTATTTCACCTATTTCAATTGTAAGGTTCTTTTCAGATATCTTTCTTGAATATGATTTGACGCATTCTTTCAACATTCTCAACCCAAAAATCTTTTCTGGTTGGATAACTTCAGCACCTTTCACTCTAATCTGCGAAATATCAAGCGCTTTGATTGAAAATGCCTCTAATCTGGTAATCGATTCATCAAGCATATAATTAAAGAATCCACCATCTAAGAAGGTGGACTTGAAAAGCCCCTATAAGGGGCCAAAGTTGAGCCGTTGTTGCTCTTCTATTCGTTCTTGTTCTTCCTGATATTTGACATACTTTTTGA
>JABMPH010000003.1 GCA_013203805.1 Bacteroidota bacterium
CCCCACTGTTGCCCAAGTATCTACCATAGTTCCGCTACCAACATAAGCTCCAATATTTACATATGATGGCATTAAGATAACCCCGGGCGACAAATATGATCCATATCGAGCAATTGCATGTGGTACAACACGCACATCGAGCTTGGCATAATTATGTTTTAATGGTATTTTATCGTAAAACTCAAACATTCCTACCTCCATAGTCTCCATCTTACGGATAATAAAATACAATATTATTGCTTTTTTAACCCAATCGTTTATTAACCACTGTTCTTCTACCCTTTGAACCACCCTTAGTTTACCAACATCTAATAAAGCAAGAACTCTTTCGACAGCTTCTATCGTTTCACTATTTGTTAATAGACTTCTATCTTCCCAGGCACAATTGATCAATTTTGTTGTGTTTTCCATCTAATATTAAATTTATTATAAAAGTATAAAAAAATGCTAATTTTGCAGCGGAAACATAAAATACAGTTAAACAATATAAACAACTAATGGGCAGGATATTAGCAATTGATTATGGACAGAAACGAGTTGGAATTGCTGTAACTGATGAGTTACAGATGATAGCAACCGGTCTCACAACTGTACATGTTAAGGATATCTGGACTTTTCTGTATGATTATTTTGCCAAGGAAAAAGTAGATTGTGTTGTTATTGGCGAGCCAAAAGATTTAATGAACCGACCGTCAGATTCTACTCGGTTTATTGAACCATTTGTAAAGGGCTTAACAAAAAAGTTTCCTAAAATTAAAGTTAAGAGATTTGATGAACGTTTTACATCAAAAATGGCACTGGATACTATGATTGCAGGCGGATTAAGTAAATCAAAGCGACAAAACAAAGCATTAGTAGATACCATAAGTGCAACTCTAATACTTCAATCCTATATGGATTCAATAAATTAAAATTTCAAAGATTACTATGATATTACCAATAACAGCATATGGTCATCCCACACTAAAAAAGGTTGGTGAAGATATCCGTAAAGACTATGAAGGTCTTGAAGCTCTCATTGAAAACATGTTTGAAACAATGTATCAGTCAAAAGGAGTTGGCCTTGCTGCCCATCAAGTAAATAAACCAATTAGATTATTTATCATTGACCCCACACCATTTACTGAAGATCATCCTGAATTAGAGGCTGTAAAACGTGTTTTTATTAATGCATATATTACTAATGAAGAGGGTGAAGAAGAAGAATTTGAAGAGGGCTGTTTAAGTGTACCAGGTATAAATGAGCCTGTTAATAGGCCTCCAATTATATACATGTCGTATTACGACGAAAATTTCAATTTTCATCAAAATGAAAGATTTGAAGGGATTATGGCACGGATAATTCAACATGAATATGACCATATTGAAGGAAAGGTTTTCATTGAACGCCTTCCTAATTTTAAAAAACTGTTATTGAAAGGAAGATTGCGTGACATCACGACCGGAGAAGCTGATGTTGCCTATAAGATGCTGATACCAAGAAAAAAAGGAAAACGTTAATTTATATAAAGTAACAAAACAAAATGATTATGTATAAAATTGTAATAGTTTTTATTTTTAGTGCATTTTTGCTTGTTTCATGCAATAACACTAACAATGAGGTTAACTCTAATAAAGAAGTAAGCATTGAGTATATTAACACTTTGGAAGCTGAATTATTTAATGCAAATATGACAACTCCGGATTTCGAGAAAGCTAAACAACTTGCTGATATGTATGTTGCTTATGCTGATCAAAATCCGAATGATTCTATAGCTCCTGACTTTCTATTTAAGGCTGCAGATATAAATATGAATGTTAGTAGCCCTCAAACTACGATAGCTTTATTTAATAATATTATTTCGCTTTACCCAGAGTACAAAAACATTCCAACAATTATGTTTTTAAAGGGTTTTGTGTATGAAGATCAACTAAATGATTATGAAAATGCAAGAAAGTATTATGTGGATTTTTTGGAAAAATATCCTAATAGTGATTTTGCAGATGATGCTCTGGTATCCTTAAATAATCTTGGAAAATCACCCGAAGAATTAATAAAAGAATTTGAGAAGCAAAACAATGAGAATAAATAGGATACCTTATTCTATCTGCATAAAAAAAGCTGTGTTTCCAAAAGGAACACAGCTTTTTTAATGATCAGGATTTTTTAAAACCCGAATGTAATCCCAAATTTTAGTACACTTAATCCACTGTAACCAGCTTCAGCAAATAGCCCAAGTGATGATTTAAACATCCATCTACCTCCCACAAATACGTCAGGATTAAAGTTAATATCATTTCCATAATGAGTTGTACCGCCACTTATTGAAATACCTAGTCCAACTCCGGCATAAGCATCAAATTCATCACTATTAAATGCATGAACATGCCATGCAGCTCTTGGTCCAAAATAAACTCTGGGAAAAACTTCGTTGCTACCAAGCCAATTATAATTCGCTACTTGAAATTCAGCTAATCCACCAAAAGACACCAATCCAATATTTCCTGTTGGAATAACTCCTACTTCACCACTAAAATTAATTGTTGGGATAACCCCATTTGATGCCGGCATACCTATACCAGCATTAAACATAATGCTTCCCTTATTAAAAACATGCTGAGCTTGTACTGTTACAAATAACACAATAGCAAGCATAGAAACTAATATTTTTTTCATAAAATAAATATAACGATTAAAGAATAATATAGAATATCCGGAAATTATTTTGCGTAATTAATAGCTCTGGTTTCACGAATTACGGTTATTTTAATTTGTCCTGGATAAGTCATTTCCTCCTGGATTTTTCTGGATAACTCATATGATATTTTGTCGGCATCTGCATCACTAACTTGTTCAGCCCCAACTATAACACGCAGCTCCCTACCTGCTTGTATGGCATATGTTTTAACAACTCCCGGATAACTAAGTGCTAATCCTTCCAGTTTTTTAAGTCGTTGAATATAGGCTTCTACAACCTCACGGCGTGCACCTGGACGAGCACCTGATATAGCATCACATATCTGAACAATTGGTGAAATTAAAGTTTCCATCTCTATTTCATCATGGTGAGCACCTATCGCGTTGCACACATCGGGTTTCTCCTTGTACTTCTCAGCAAGTTTCATCCCTAATATAGCATGTGGAAGTTCAGCCTCATTTTCAGCAATTTTACCTATATCATGTAATAATCCTGCTCTTTTTGCTATTTTAGGATTCAAGCCTAACTCAGAAGCCATGGTTGCACTAAGGTTTGCAACTTCTTTTGAGTGGGCTAGTAGATTTTGACCATAGGAAGACCTATATTTCATGCGGCCAACAAGTTTAATGAGCTCATGATGCATATTGTGGATTCCCAGATCAATTACTGTGCGTTTACCAACTTCAAGAATTTCCTGTTCTACCTCATTGCGAGTTTTGGTAACTACTTCCTCAATGCGGGCGGGATGTATTCTTCCATCAGTTACAAGCTTTTGCAAGGATAATCTTGCAACTTCTCTTCTAATTGGATCGAAACCCGAAAGAAGTATCGCATCAGGGCTATCATCAATAATAATTTCAATACCTGTCATCGCCTCAAGAGCCCTTATATTTCTACCTTCACGGCCAATAATCCGACCTTTTATCTCATCACTTTCAATATTGAAAACAGTTACCGTATTCTCTATAGCATGCTCTGCTGCAGTACGTTGAATAGTTTCGATAACAATTTTCTTAGCTTCACGATTAGCTGTTAATCTGGCTTCATCAGCAATTTCTCTAATCAGTACCATTGCCTCTGATTCGGCAACACCTTTAAGTGATTCGATTAGTTGTTCCTTTGCTTGCTCTGCCGAAAAACCACTAATAGTTTCAAGTTGTTTAATATGGTCTTCATGCATTTTATCAACTTCATTTTGCTTTGTTTCTAGTATTTGAAGTTGATTATCTAAATTTGTCTTAAGCACATCAAGATTATTCTGTTTCCTTTGTGCATCTTCAATCTTTTTTGAAAGAATTGAGTCTCTCTGTCTTATCTTGTTTTCGTTTTTTTGAATAAGATTGTTTTTCTCATTAATCACTTTTTCATGTTCACTCTTAAGCTGAAGGAATTTTTCTTTAGCCTGCAGAATCTTTTCTTTTTTTATTATTTCTGCCTTTTCTCTTGCTTCCTCCAATAATACTTTACTTTTCTTAAGAATAGATTTTTTAAGTATAGTACTGGCAATTAGCACACCAACGACTAATGAAAGTGCTGCTGTAACTATTAAAAAAATTGTATCATCCATTGTTTATAGTTTTGAGTTTCGCAAAACATAAGAAATAAAAAAAGGCCCATCGTAATCCGGAGCTAGTAAACTCCAAATATTAACGTATAGGGCTGCCAGTATTTTCGAACTTCCAGTGTCCTCCTTTAACGGAGAATTATCCGCCTTAAGCGGACAATCAGGCCTGTCCTACGATCCATTGAGCTTATCCCTAATTGTTGTAGTGTTGAATTTACAAACCGTGAATTACGCGGGCGCTTTTATATTTTAAGAACGAATGATTTTATAGTTTTAAATGCGATGATAATAGTTCATCAACTTCCATCAATTTATCTTTCATCTCTTTATCCTTGAAAGATTTCTCGCTTTCTATATGTAATAAACCTGAAGCATATTGTAATGATACCATAGCGTAAAGATCTTGCATATCCTTATATTCAAACGCTTTTGAATACTTCTTTATTGTATTATTAACATCCTCAGCTGCTTTTCTTACCAATTCCTCCTCACTCCTACTTATTGTTAAAGTATAAGGTCTTCCTCCAATGTCAACTTTTATATTCAGATCAGTTTTCATTATCAACTTTTTTTAGATAATGAGCTATTCGCTTAGTACCTCAATGCACCTATCAATCTCATCTATCAAACTATCAATCCTTTTACTGCCCTCTTCAACACCAAATTCTATCTCTAATGTATTTGCAAGTGTAAATTTAAATATTTCTTTTTGATTTTCCTCTATTTTATTATTTAATTCTATTATTTTTTTTGCAGATAACTCGCTCTCTTGAAAAAATCTTTCATTTTCTTTCTTAAGAAAGCTATTAACTTCAATTAATTTTCTAACTTTATACTCAATTCCGGTTATTAGTATTTCTTCATTAACCATCTAAATATTTTTGAATACTGCTACAAAACTACGAATAAATATTAATGAGTTGACATATTAAGAAATACGAACTAACCAGTTGTTTGTCAAGCATTAATTATATCACAATATATGAATGAAGAGTTTATATACTATTTATGGACCTATAAGTTATTAATAAATAACCTTATTACTACTCAAGGGGAAACAATCAGTATAATTTCTACAGGAATTAGAAACACTGATAGTGGTCCGGATTTTTTTAACGCTTTAATAGATATTGGCAAGACAAGATGGGCAGGAAATGTTGAAATGCATGTTAATTCTTCAGATTGGTTCAAACACAATCACAATGACACAAGAGAGTACGATAATATTATACTTCATGTAGTATTTAACGACGACAGACCCATATACCGCAGAAGTGGCGAAAGGATTCCAACTTTGGAAATTAATAATAAGTTTGACGGTTCTCTACTTCTAAGTTATGAGATATTATTAAAATCTAATAATTCAATTGCCTGTGCGAACCAAATTCACGAAATTAAACAATTGGATAAACTTCTTTGGTTAGATGGATTGATGGCTGAGCGTCTGGAGAAAAAATCCTTTGAAATTACCACACTCATCGATAAGACTAAAGGAGACTTATTGCAAGTTTACTATCAGAAATTATCAAGGGCAATGGGTTATACAGCTAATTCTGATTCAATGGAATATCTGGCATCTATCACTCCGTTAAAGTTATTGCTAAAACATAAAAACAGTATTTTACAAATTGAAGCGCTTTTATATGGGCAGGCAGGTTTTTTTGAAAATAGTTATGTTGATTTGTACCCAAACCAACTTAGTAAAGAATACGCATTTCTAAAAACCAAATATAAACTTACAAATATGGATAATAGTTTATGGCGATTCATGCGAATGCGTCCTGTAAGCTTTCCAACCATTAGAATATCTCAATTGGCAAACATAATATATAATACATCAGGCTTACTCAGTTTCATTCTCGAGATGGATAATATTAATAACGTTGTAAGTATACTATCCTCGTCAGCTTCATCATACTGGGACAATCATTTTAGATTTGATGCTTTTGCACCAGGGGTTCAAAAAAAACTTGGTAAATCAACAATAAATGTTATTTTAATTAACACAATTATTCCTTTTATTTTTGTCTATGGTAAGTCGAAAAGAAACGCCGAACTCCACGAAAAAGCATTAAATTGGATGGCAAAAATCCCATCCGAGTCAAACAAAATTACTCGTGAGTTTATTTCTATGGGGATTACACCAGAAAATGCAATGCACAGCCAGGCGCTACTTCAGTTAAAAAGCAACTATTGCTTGAAGAAAAGTTGTTTGAGATGTAAATTTGGTCACATACTATTAAACAGACAAATTATTGCTGACAACTAACAACAATTATTTCATAGCTTTGCAGTAAATAAATGATAAATTTTGGACGAGAATAATAGCAGGCGAGAAGTCATAATTGCTGGATTGCTTCTAATATTGGTAATAACAATTGGAGTTATTGGTTATATGCAAATAGATGATTTTAGTTTCATCGATGCACTCTATATGACTGTAATAACTGTTTCAACTGTTGGATTTGGAGAAGTTCATGAACTTACTCAAGGTGGGAAATTATTTACATCAGGCCTAATATTAGGAAGTTTAGTAATACTGGGATACTTCATTAGCATATTAACTCAAAAGTTGGTTCACACACAAGTAAGTTTCTTTTATTCAAGAAATAACAAAAAAAATAGATTACGAAAAATGGAAAATCATGTTATAGTTGTTGGTTATGGACGAAATGGCAAGCAGGTTGTAAATGAGCTATTAACTCTTGGTTTAAAACTCATTGTTGTTGATGAGAGTCACGAATTAGTTATAAATAACATGGGGCGACCTGTTCGATTTATTGAAGGTGATGCCACAAACGATGATATTTTAATCAAAGCTGGTATTAAAACTGCACAATCGCTTATTTCAACTCTACCTAATGACGCAGATAATTTATATGTAGTACTAACAGCTCGGTCGTTAAAACATGATCTTAAAATAATTTGTCGTGCATCAAGCGAAAGTTCAGAAAAGAAATTACGAATGGCTGGTGTAGATAATGTTGTAATGCCTGAAAGAGTAGGTGGGGCTCATATGGCTACTTTAGTTGCACAGCCAGATATAGTAGAGTTTCTTGAACATTTAACGATCCATAGTGATACCCCTACTCAGTTAACCGAGATAATGTGTAATGAATTAGCTCCCGACTTAATTAATAAACAAATTAGTGAAATTGGTGTAAGAAGGAAATCAGGAGCCAATATAATTGGATTTAAAACAGCTACAGGCGATTTGATTATAAACCCATCGCCTGACACAAAATTAATACCTAATTCAAAATTATTTGTTCTTGGAACAAAAGAACAAATAAAACAAATGAAAGATATTATGAGTGTACCTAAAGTTTCAATATCATAATTTATTCTCTAAATTCACCAGCTAGCATCACCTCGGTATGAGAAAAATATTAACTATTTTTTCTGCAATTATAATTACATTAAGTTCATGTAAGAAGATTGATAAGCTTACGAACTTTTATATGGATAATACAAATACTATAGCAATTAGCTCATCCGATTTTGCATCATTAAATGCTGATATTTGGTCATATGAAGTAGAAAATAGCATTACAGAACTGTGCAGCAACAATAATACGAATGAAGAGTCGATTAAATCAATCAGCCTCGATCGATTTACAGTTTATATTTCATCACCCGATCCTAAAACATTTGATTTTATCCAATCATTGGAAATTTTTGTCAACGCAAGTGGCTTAGAAGAAAAAAAAATTGCCTGGGTTCAAAATAATTCAAAAACAGGGGTTAAAAAATTGGTTCTTGATATAAGCGATGATGATATTCAAGATTATATAATTGATAATAACCTCATATTACATAGCTTGATAACTGGAAGTGATAGTATATTTTCAAACGTTATTATACAGTATGATTATTCATATGTAATTACAGCTAATTTATCAGGAATTTAAACTAAGAATTAAGAACAATATAAACATTAATCTAAGATATGATGAAAAAACAAATTCTCATAATTTCCACAATTATATTCAGCTTGCTTATGTTAATTTGGTCGGGTTGTAAAAAAGATAGTAGTCCTGAAATAGAGACGTTTATAATTCAAATCGATAGCATTATTCATGCGGATACCATTAATTTTGGCGATAATTTAATAATAAAGTATTACGGTAAGATTGGCCCGGATGGATGTTATTCATTCGATGAAATTGCACCTGAATATATCGCAGGAACATTATCGGTTACTTGTTGGGGTAAACATACTTTTGAGAGTGTTTGCACACAAGATACTGTTTATATGGTTGGCAAAACTTTACAGGTTAGTGAAATACCTGTTGGGAAAACTATTATAAAAGCTATGCAACCTGATGGGACTAATATTTCACAAAGTGTTTATGTGAAGGAATAAAAGTTTTCATATGAAAACGTAAATTCACAGAATGAACTATATTTGTCGATTCTCAATCTAGTTATTAGATTTCAAATTCAATTCTTCATAAACTAATTAATACTAACATGATACAATATGCTGGATGGATAGGCGGACCTGAGATAATTATTATTCTTGTTGTTGTACTTCTGTTATTTGGAGGCAAAAAGATACCTGAACTTGCAAGAGGTATCGGCAAAGGTATTAAGGATTTTAAGGATGCTACAGAAGAAAGTAATATCAAGAATGACCTAAAGGATGTTGCTTCTGAATTCAATGAACTCAAATCAAGTGTCGATAAGATAAATCCAAAAAAAATATTAAGAACTAACGAACTAATAAAGCCAAAAAAAAGCTAATTGATCAATTATCAACAACTAACACAACAAGATCTTAATTGAAGGATTTAACTACCGGAAAAGAAGGCAAACGGATACTTAATTTTGCCTTACCAATGTTATTTGGTAATGTTTTTCAACAATTGTATAATGTTGTTGATAGCATTATTGTTGGAAAAGTACTTGGTGACGAAGCTCTTGCTGCTGTTGGTGCTAACTTCCCCTTTATATTTGCACTTATATCTTTTGTTGTCGGAATTGCAATAGGCGCAACAGTAATTATCTCGCAATATTTTGGCGCCAAGCAAATGGACAATGTGAAGCGCACAATTGATACCCTATATATTTTCATGTTTTTTGCATCAATTTTTCTTACTATAATTGGTATTTGGTTTAGCGAGTATATTTTTAAAATTATAGATTTACCAACTGATGTTATTCCTCTGGCTGTTGAGTATTTCAATGTTTATGCGCTTGGGTTTGTATTCTTCTTTGGATTCCAGGGTACCAGCGCAATACTTAGGGGAATGGGCGACTCAAAGACGCCTGTATATTTTCTTGTAATCTCAACCGTTGTAAATATCGTTCTTGATATACTATTTGTGGTAGTTTTCAAGTGGGGAATTGTTGGTGTTGCTGCAGCTACAGTAATTGCTCAAGCTGGAGCATTTTTCACAATTGTGTGGTACTTAAACAAATATCATTCTTTTTTAGATTTCTCACCACTCAAGATGAAATTCGACAAGGATATCTTCATGAAAAGCTTGCGGATTGGATTACCTTCGGGTATACAGCAAACATTTGTGGCTCTGGGCTTTTTAGCACTTTATCGAATTGTAAATATATTTGGTGTCCCTACAATTGCTGCATATAGTATAGCCATGCGTATTGATTCGTTTGCGGTAATGCCCGCCATGAATTTCTCTGCTGCCATATCAACATTTGTAGGTCAAAATATAGGCGCCAACAAATTTGAAAGAATCGGTAAGGGGCTGAAGTCTACGCTTCTAATGATTAATACAATTTCAATATCGATAACCATTATTGCGGTTGTTTTTGCTGGTCCAATATTTAGTTTATTCACTGATAACCCTGAGGTAATTGAAATAGGAAAACAATATATTTATATTGTAACTCCGTTTTATGTTGTACTATCAACAATGTTTATTTTTAATGGTGTATTACGAGGAGCCGGAGCTACTATTATTCCAATGATAATTACTATTCTGGCACTCTGGGCAATAAGAGTTCCAACATCATGGTTATTATCAGTAGAGCTTGGATCCATTGGTATTTGGTGGGGCATTCCCATAGCGTGGGCATTTGGAGTTATATGCTCATATATATATTATGCAACTGGTAAATGGAAAAAAATGGCAGTTGTAAAGCACGAACCAACCAATAATTAACCTAGAAATATAAATTCAACTATCTTTGTTATTGAAAAATAAGTTTAAATGTCAAAGCCATTTTCCATAGCATCCAGATTAAGAAGTTTTATTTATGCGTATAAAGGAATCACCTTTGCTTTATCTACACAGCATAATTTAATAATACATGTTTGCTTAGCATTAATAGCAATTCTACTCGGTTTTTTTTTAAACATTAGTTCACTCGAATGGGTTTCAATAATAATTGTCATTGGAATAGTACTCACATCCGAATTAATTAATACTGCATTGGAATTATTGGTCGATATTATTTCTCCCGAAATAAATAAAACAGCAGGAATAGTTAAAGACATTGCTGCAGGTGCAGTACTAATTTCTGCAATAGCTGCCTTGATTACAGGAATTATTATTTTTTTACCAAAAATTATTAAACTCTTATGATATTAATTGCGGATAGTGGTTCCACAAAAACAAGTTGGTTACTAATCAGTGGATCTGAAATATTACAAGAAATCAGCACTAGTGGTTATAATCCATATTATTATAAAGATAACGGGCTTACTGAACTAATTGAGATTGAACTATTACCTCAATTAAAATCCAACAAAATAGAGAAAATCCATTTTTATGGTTCCGGATGTTCATCAGATATAAATTGCACGATGGTTAAAAGTGCACTATGGCAGCTTTTCCCAAACTCTGCGGTGGAAATAAATCATGACCTAACCGGAGCAGCAGTAGCATTATTAAAAAATAAAGAAGGAATTGCATGCATACTGGGAACAGGTTCTAACTCATGTTATTGGGATGGTGAAAAGGTTGCCGACAATGTACCATCGGTAGGTTATTTACTTGGTGATGAAGGAAGTGGAACATACATTGGCATGAAAATTCTGAAGGGAATTTTGGAAGGAAAAGCACCACATTTAATTACTAATAGCTTCTATAATAATTATAAGCTAAATTTCGAGAAAGTGCTAACCAATATTTATGGTAGTAGTGAGCCAAATAGATTTTTCGCAAGTATTAGTAAATTTGCTAGTGAACATCTGGATAACTCATGGGTAACTAACGCAGTAAAACAAGCCTTTAACGATTTTATCGAGAATCAAATTAAGATGTACCCAAATTATCAGGATTATGAAATATGTTTCACTGGTTCAATTGCTTATTATTTCAAAGATTTGCTATTAGAAGCCTGCAAGGAAAATGGTTTAAAAACCGGACTGATTATTAAAAACCCAATTGAAGGTTTATATACCTTCCATTCACAGCAAATATAAGCTAACAATAATTATTATAAATTAGTTTGAGTTCGAAACTAATCATCTGCATTACCGTATATAATATCTACATTTGTTCAGAATTTTTGCAGAAGAAGTATGTCAAAAACTAATATAAATAGTGAAAAAGAACGTATTGAAATACTTAGGCAGTATAAGAGATTAATTGAGGTTTGGCATACTCGCAAAAATACGGAAGATAAATGGCTTGTCCGTAAAGCCTTCCGACTTGCTGCTGATGCTCACAAAGA
>JABMPH010000480.1 GCA_013203805.1 Bacteroidota bacterium
ATCAAGTGTCGACTAATATTTCTGGCAGTTTCCTTGTTTGGAACCGTTGTAATTATAAGTATGATATCTTTAGCTGACATTTGCTTGAATACATTAATCGCGAATCATGTAATTATACAACAAAAATATATCGGACTAGCGGGATTTTCCTCAGGGACCTTCCCGAAAGTATTCGGGACGTATTGCTTCATGTTCAATAGATCATTTGACTGTACAGGATCTGAATAGGTTTCATAAAATGAAAGCCAAGCAGGAACGGTTGTTCCGGAAACATTCACCACATCGCCATCAGTATCATTCGTTTCAACCGTATAAGAATACAAGCTGTCAGCATAAACCGATGTTACAGCTGTGGACGTGAACGTTGGGGCACTATTTTGCGCAAATAAGCCGGTGGTTAAGAATAATGACAATAGCATTAATCCTGTTAGTTTATTGTATTGGGGTGAGCATTTCATGTTGCTTCTCCTTTGAGTTGTTTATGTGTTGATTTATCATTTAAGTAATTTTGAATAATTTTAATTTGTGCTTTAGTTTTACCCAAGGTAATGGACTTCTCTCGCCCTTGACCTTTAGCCTGTTTATTTTGACTTAGTTTCTTTTTCATTTTGATAAGTTTATTCCAATTTATTCAATAATTACTCGGAAAGTAAAAACAATAAAATCATATTATAATTACTAAAAAAATACTGAGGTCATGGAACTTGATTTATGCTTCAAATACGGATAAATGCAGATATTATGAGCGATAAAGGAAATAAAGACCGAATGTTAATTATTTTTTCGATTCGCATAATTTACTGAAATCCAACTTTCTCAATGTTAATATTGAAGACATGAGCCAAACTCGTGTAATAATTTATGAATCCGCTCCGATAATGGGCTAAAGCCCCGTACATTTTTGTTTAAGGTTTATCACCGACCTAAAGGTCGGGGTAATTATTTCTGGGTTTCTCTCATAAAATTAGGACTTACCCCATCCTTTAGGTTGGGGTGTAAAGGTCGAGAAACAGAGGGCTTCAGCCCAATAATATCTTTTCGTAGTGAAGTCATCTATTAAAAGATTACTCGAGAATCTACCTTTAGAGTGAGATCACGCTTAACAGAAGAAGGTTTTTCGCTGGATGGAAACTACTTTATATAAAAAATGGGGTTTTTCGCCCGAAATGACTTAATTCAAATTTGTTATTCAACTTAATGACTAACTTATGCTCGTAAATGGATTCCGCAGGTCGGGCGGAATGACAAAGATATATCCCTCCTCCATGGTGTGTTGCCTCATTTTTCACTATGGTCACTTTATTAAAGTTTACTTCGGAGCCTTCAATGGCAATTCCTGAACCGCCACTAGCATTATTCCCATCAATTAAACAAAAGCTAATTTCAATTTCACTATTGCCTCCAATAATAAAACCACCGCCATCTACATTCGCTGTATTATTTAATATTTCACAATTAATTATCATTGTATTTGAACTATGTATATAAAACCCACCACCTTGGCTTGCAGAGTTATTTTTTATTTTCAATTCTTTTAATGTAGGGCTTGAGTTGGAAATATAGACACCACCGCCAGAAGAAGTACCATCATTTTCATAGCCAGCCCCCCCCCTGAATAGTAAATCCCTCTATCAGTGTACTATTATCGATAATACCTGACTCATTATTCATATAGATCACACTGCTAATTCCACCGCCATCAATAATTGTATTACTGGAATCACCGGCACTGATGAGCTTAATGCCGTTGGTCTCAGGCCAAAAGATGTTTTCGGTGTAGTGCACAGATAGGGATGTCTCTATGTCCCGCAAACTGTCTTTGCCACCTGCTTGTGCGAATAATAAAGTGATTAATTGTTGCCAACCTGTGAAATACTTGGTGTAATGGTTACCATTGTATCGTTTTTCCAGCTTCTCAAATTTATACCTCGGGAAAATGTTGAGCAGTTCCAATAAAATAGTGCTAATTTTGGCCATGGTCTGGTTCTCCTCGATAAATCATCAAATTCAATGGGATAATTTATCCCAATTTTGAGGAGTTCCAGAC
>JABMPH010000481.1 GCA_013203805.1 Bacteroidota bacterium
GCAGTAAATTGGTAATGAATAATATTTTCTTTCAATTTAATAAGCATGAATTACTACCTTCATCATATATTGAATTGAATAAACTATCAGAATTATTGAATGAGTCCCCAACATTCAATATCGAAATATCAGGACACACTGATAGTATTGGCACTTTCGAGTATAATAATATACTTTCTAAAAAGCGTGCCGAATCGGTTGGTAAATATCTTATTGGGAAAGGTATTAATATTAACCGTTTAAGTTACAAAGCAATGGGGTCTTCAAAGCCAATAGCCACAAACGAAAGTGAACAAGGAAGAGCCAAAAACCGTAGAACCGAGATTCTAGTTAAATAAGCAAATATTCAACCATTGTCTCATGCAATAATTTCCATAAACAACCTCTTACAAGCATAAAAAAAGCCTGTCAGGAAACTCCCAACAGGCCTTTTGTTTACCTTTAAAGTATAGCTACTCTTTGGTTTTTTCTTCTTCTTTAGGAGCTTCAACTTCTGTTACAGGTGCTTTAACTTCTGCTACTGGAGCTTCAACTTCTGCTACAGGAGCTTCAACTTCTACTACAGGAGCTTCAACTTCTACTACAGGAGCTTTAACCTCTTCTTTAGGTGTCTCAACTACTTCTGCAACCACAGCTGGTTTTTCCGCTTCTTCTTTGGCGGCTTTTTCGGCAGCAGCTTGTTGCGCAGCTTTTACTTTAGCATCAATTTTAGCAGCTTTCACTTTTGCAAGTTCTGCGGCTCTGTCTTCATTAACTTTTACTTCAGCGTCAAATAAAGCTTTCTTCTCTGTACGTAATTTTTCATCAATACCTGAACGAGATGCAGCAATTTTTGCTTCCTTCTCTTCAAGCCATTTTTGAAATTTCGCTTCAGCTTCAACTTCTGTAAGAGCACCTTTTAGAACACCTTTTAATAGGTGACTTTTGTGCATTACTCCTTTGAGGGATAATATTGCTCTTGCTGTGTCGGTAGGCTGAGCACCTTTCATAATCCAATCCAAAGCTTTGGTGAAATCTAATTCGATCTCAGCAGGGTTTGAAATAGGATCATATGTGCCAATCTTCTCAATAAATCTTCCATCTCTAGGTGCACGACCATCAGCTACTACGATATGATAAAACGCTTTGTGAGTTTTACCATGACGTGATAATCTAATCTTTGTTGGCATAACTAATTAATAATTAAGTTGATAATAATTTTAAAAAACGGCTGCAAAGATGCGATATATTTTTTGAAATAAAAAGGAATAATTAAATAATATTTTTAGTACCAGATCATTATATGTAGATGTTATTTGAGAACGGACATCTTTCCTTCATTGGTTGGATAAACATTTTTTTACTTATATAAAATTACATTACCTTTGCCTCCGTTTTCAAAATACCGAAAAAAGAACTATGTTGACTGATAGTGAAATACTTGAGCTGAAGAAGCTACTGAACCAAAAAAATAAGATCGTAATAACATCGCATACTAATCCTGATGGTGATGCCATTGGATCTACATTGGCAATGTACCACTATCTAGTTAAGCTTGGTAATAGCGTTGAAATGCTCCTTCCTAATAAATTTCCTGAATTTTATAGCTGGCTTCCCGATTCTGACAAAATTGTACTGTATGATAAGTCATCAAAGTACGCACAAACTATACTTAAAGAAGCAGATATCATTTTTTCGTTGGATTATAATGCATTACACCGTCTTGGTGCTTTAGCCGAAATTGTTAAAAATACATCCGGAAAGAAAATACTTATCGACCATCACATTGATCCTGAGTATGAGAGTTTTGATTATTGCCTCTCTGATGTTGTTACTTCTTCTACAGGAGAATTAATATTCGATTTTATTTCAAAAATGGGTGATGAGGAACTAATCGATAAAAAAATAGGAGAGGCCATATATACTGGTATTGTTACCGATACAGGATCATTTAGTTTTTCGTGTAATCGTCCGGAAACCTATATTATCACTTCCAAATTAGTATCGGTGGGTGTTGATGCTCAAAAAATCCACAAACTAATATATGATACTTTTTCTGAAAATAGATTGCGATTGCTCGGATATGCAATAAGTGAACGTATGATAGTATGGGAAGAACTACATACTGCCCTTATTTACCTCACTAAAAGTGATCTGAAGAAATATAATTATCAGGTTGGAGATACCGAAGGAGTTGTAAATTATCCACTATCAATGGATAAGGTGAATATGTCGTTGCTTATTAGCGAAAAAGATAACCAACTTAGATTATCATTCCGATCGAAGGGTGATTTTTCGGTTAATGATCTTGCTAGAAAACATTTTAATGGTGGAGGTCATAAAAATGCAGCAGGAGGTAAAACAAATGAAGACATTGACGGGTTAATAGAAAGACTTAAGACCGTACTTCAGGATTATGTGCAGGAGCTTAATTATAAAATCACACTTTAAATGCCGTTGAAGAAATTATCATACTCTTTATTGATTATTTGCATTTTCATTTTGGGATGTAATAATGAGGCTTCATCAAAGTATGGTGATGAAAAAAATCTTAAAAATTCAAAAAACGAAAAAGAGTCCTTGGTTAAGGTTAACAGATATATGGTTAACACCGAGAATACAGAAATTGAAAACTATATCAAGCGGCATAGTTTAGTTGTTATAGAAACAGGCTCAGGACTCAAATATCAGATAATCAAGTCTGGGACAGGAGAAAAAGCAGAAACTGGAAAATATGCCACTATTATTTATAATGTTAAACTTATTACTGGTGATATAATATATTCATCTGAAGAAGATGGTCCACTTACTTTTAAAATTGGGCATGGGGGTGTTGAAACAGGTTTAGAAGAAGCAATATTGAATATGAGAGTTGGTGACGAGGCAATAATTATTATACCTTCGCACCTCGGTCATGGATTGTTGGGAGACGGTAAAAAAATCCCACAACGATCAACAATAATATATGAAGTTGAATTTACTAATATTAATTAATAAAAAATAGAAATGAAAAAAACGATTTTGGTAATAACAGTAATGTTAATGGCAGTTGGATCCATATTTGTATCATGTCAGTCGGGGAATGATAAATTTGCCGGTTTTGATCAAACAGAAGACGGTCTTTACTACAAATTCCATAACCAGAGTACTGACACAGTTACACCTAAACTTGGTGAATATGTAACCATTGACATGATTTATGCATCGGAAGATTCTGTAATGTTCGACAGTAAAACTCTTCCTCAGCTAATGAAAATGCCAATGGTAGAGCCAAGTTACAAAGGTGATGTTTATGACGGAATTGCTATGATGCAAATTGGTGATAGTGCGACCTTTATTTGTGATGCAGATTCAGTATTCTTGAAATTATTCAGAATGCCTGCAGTTCCACCAGAACTTGATTCATTGGAGTATATTTATTTCCATATTAAACTTAATGCAATTGAAAGTTTAGAAGAAGTTAAAGCAGCCCAAGAGGCAGAACTAAAAATTCTACAAGCTGACGAAACTAAAAAAAGATATGCTTTCTTAGAAGAAAAATATCCTGATGCATTACCTGTAGCAAGTGGCCTGTATTACATTGAAACAGTGGAAGGAAAAGGAAGTACTCCATTAAGCGGTCAAACTGTAACTGTTAACTACAAAGGAATGTTCATGGACGGTAGTGTTTTTGACAGTTCAATAGGTAAACAACCAATCGAATTCCCTCTTGGACAAGGACAGGTAATACAAGGCTGGGATGAAGGCATAGGAATGATGCGTAAAGGTGGTAAAGCTATATTGGTAATCCCTTCTGATATTGCATATGGACCACAAGGAAGATCAGGAATACCTCCATATTCAACTCTAGTTTTTGAAGTTGAATTACTTGATATAAAGTAATCGTTAACAGATAATTATAATATACGATTAATACAAAATAGTTGTATAGAAAACTTGAGATATTAAGATTAAAAAAATGAAGAATATTCTTTTTTCAATAACCGTGGTGATTCTTTTTGCCACGGTTATTTTTTCATGTTCAGATAGCAAATTTAGTGACTATACTAATGCTGATAATGGTACTTTGTATAAAGTCCACTCTCGAGGTAATGACAGCTCTAAAGCTCTTGAATCTGAAATCGTAACCGTCAAATTATCATATCGACTAAAGGATAGCGTACTATTTAATAGTAATACTTCCGAAAATGGCACAATGAGATTTCCCATTACTAAACACTTATTTAAAGGTGACTTATATGATGCACTCACTTTAATGGGGACTGGTGATTCAATTTCGTTTTTAGTTGTTGCCGATTCCTTTTATTTGAAATCTGCTGCTCTGACTAAATTACCAGAATTTGTTGAACCCGGTAGTCATCTTATTTATGATATTAAACTTTTAAAGCATATATCAGGCGCTGAATGGCAAATTGAATTGGATCAAATAAATAAGGCGAAGCAAAAAGAAGAAAAAGTCCAACTTCAACAATATCTTGTGAAAAATAAGATTTTTACAGATCCAACAAGTACAGGTCTATACTTCCTCCCAATCAAGAAGGGTAGGGGAGCTAAACCTGATACAGGAGATATGTGCCAGGTGTATATTAGTGTTAAAGAGCTCAATAGTGATGACTTGCTATACAGTAATTTTGGTGAAAGACCAATGGATGTTGAATATGGTAAAGGATTTGATACAAAAGGATTTAGAGAAGGTTTGGGTATGCTACAACCAGGCGGAAGTGCAACATTATTAGTTCCTTCATGGATTGGTGTAGGAGGTTCAGGTATGGAAGTTGTTGCACCATATACAACTCTTATTTATGAAGTTGAATTGCTGGCGATAAGGAGTCTGGAAGAAGTAAAAAAAGATAGAGCCTTATATAAAAAAGAGCAGGAAGCAGAAAAAGAACGTCTCAAAAAAGAAGAGCCTTTAAAAATATCTAACTATCTTAAAAAGAATAATATTACTATAGAGTCTACTGAATCAGGTTTATATTTTAAGGAATTGGTTACGGGCTCAGGTGATTACCCAGTTGATGGCAATTCTGTAACTATTCAATACATTCATTACGATCTTGATGGTAATGTATTGCAATCATCATACGAAGATGAAACACCATTTACCTATATGGTGGGTACAGGAGCAGTAATTAAAGGCTGGGAAGAAGCAGTAAAACTCATGCGCAAAGGGGGAAAAGCATGGATGCTACTGCCATCAAATATTGGCTATGGTGATTACCAACGAAAAAAAGAAGTAAAGCCATATTCGCCGTTGGTATTTGAGCTTGAGTTAATTGGTTTAAAGAAGTAGCCATAATGTCTGCTAATAGCAATCACCAGTTTTATTCCGACTATTTTCTTGTCTAATTTTCTAGTTTTAAATGAATCTGTCAGTTGACTATAATAAACGAATATATGGACTTGATGTTTATAGGGCAATAGCAATAATACTGGTTGTTCAAGAGCATGGCAGCTTTATGCTAAAGGGTACATTCTTACATAATTTTCCATGGATCAGACTTATTGATGGAGTGGAATTATTTTTTGTATTAAGTGGTTTTTTGATAGGTTCAATTTTAATAAAAATCATCCATAATAATAACTATAAACTTAGCTCAAACAATATTTTTACTTTTTGGAAAAGAAGATGGTTCAGAACATTACCTAATTATTATCTTATACTTATTGTGAATATTATATTGGTTAAATATTCCATTATTAATGGAGATATTGATCAATTCAATTATAAGTTCTTTCTATTTCTGCAAAATTTTAGCTAACCTTTCTATGGTTTTTTCTGGGAATCATGGAGTTTGTCAATTGAAGAATGGTTCTATATTTTTTTACCAATAAGTTTGTTTCTGGTATTAATATTTAATCGTACTCATATAGGAATTCTAATAGTTATAATCATCCTGATTTTATTGCCATTATTTTACAGAATAATAAACTCATCTGAAAATGTAGATGCATTTTGGTGGGATGTAAAATTTAGAAAAGTAATTTTGATGCGGCTAGATACTATAATTTATGGTGTACTTGCAGCATATATTAAATTCTACCATCGGGTTTTTTGGAAGAAATCTGCCATAATACTATTTGTAAGTGGTTTAATAATGGCACTTGCTATACCATATATTCACCGTGAGCCAAATGATTTCTTTTCGAAGACTTTCTACTTCAACCTAACATCTATAGCGGCTATGTTGCTTTTGCCTTTTGCCGATTCTATTAAAAAATTCAAAACTTCAATAGGTAAAATAGTTATTCATATTAGCCTAATTTCATACAGTATGTATTTAATTAATTTAGCATTGGTTGTGCAGGTAATAACTAAAAATTTTCCCATATTAAATCCAACAGATGGTTTAATCAAATACTTTATATTTTGGATTATAGTAATTGTAAGTTCATCGATGCTTTACCATTATTTTGAACTTCCAATGATGAGATTGCGTGATAAAAAATTATTAAGTAGTGCATTCAACAAATAGCAATACATTATAATTTTGATGTAATAGCATTAATTATTTGTTAACAAAAAGCGTGCTCCAACATAAAATTCTCTTCCTTTTGTAGGACCCCAAACTGAAGAAGTATCAAAATAAGGTCCAAATGGATTTTGCCAGCTAATTATGGGGCGCTTTTGTCTGAAATCAAATATGTTCTCACAACCTGTATATACTTCGAACCTACTGAAATTATAAGTAAATTGAGCATTTATAAGGGTGTAAGGTTTTGAGTAATCTGGTCGCTGAAACTCAACCGGGTTTGATTTTGTATCAGGCAAACGTTGTTCACCATACCAATGAATATTAAAATCGAAATGATATTTATTTGATATTGGTTTATAGCCGAAGGTAAGTAAAACTTTATGTGTAGAGTTAAAAGGTATTACTTGCTTTACTTCGTTAATTATTCTGTAAACATCTAAATAGTTGTAACCAGTTTTCAGTTCAAATTGTTCTCTAATTTTCAAATAAATCTCGACCTGAAAACCATTGCTTAGGCTTTTTCCATTAAAATTATTTATTATCACAATTGTTGGGTCTGTGTAATAATCAGGAAAAATTTGATTTTGAAAGTTTGTTCGATAATAATCCACACTTAAATAACCTGATACATAGGCCCTCTCAAATTTATGCGTAAAATTAATGCCCATATTTGTAGCTCTCTCTGGCTTTAAAGGTTCTGCAAATATTATATTTCGTGAGCTAACCAACAATCCAATATTCTCACTAAATAAATTTACTGTTCGCCAGCCTGTTCCTATACTGGCACGTATGGTAGTTTGATCTGTAAAATCATATTTAAGCAATGTTCGTGGTGTAACGGTAAATCCAAATTCATTGTGCTGGTCACCTCGTATTCCTGCTATCCAGATTAATTTATTATCAATAAAATACATTGTGTTTTCAATAAAGGCACCAGGAATGCTTTCCAACGTTTTGTAATTACCAGAATAAGTTCTCTGCAATGTTGTATCTGTAAAAGAAATGTCTTCGTTAAGGATTTGGTACCGATAGCTAATTCCGGCAATTAACGAGTGTTTGTGCATATAGTTTAACTCGTATTGCAGATTAGCATAAAAATTAGTTTGCTGAGCATCATATTTAACCAAACCAAAATATGATTTTTGATTTTGATGAAATGAGGAAACAAGTAGTGTTAACCTATAATTATCGTTAAATCGATAAGCTGTTTTAGCCCAGGCTTCGGGTTGATGATAATTGACGGTTTGCCCATAAACAATGCTGCTGCCCTTGTCGGTTTTCGAATTAAAATATGTTTGACCCCCAACACGCTGTTCGTTTATAAATCTTAAACCAAATTTACTGCTCCATCCCCAATCTCTTTCGTTTCCGTATTTCAATTTATTGGAAATAACATATCGTGTTATTAGAGGTAAGTCTAGAAAACCATCCTTGTCTCGGTCAACCGTATTTGCTGGTTGAACTGTACTAACAGCAGTTATGTTACTCCAATTACCACGTTCAAAAGCATATATAGCATTAAGATGCTTTTCTACAAAACTATTTACATACAAATTAAGCAACAGTTTATCACTTTCATTGGGCTCTTTTGTTTCAACGTTTATTTGACCACTAATGCTTGAAAAACCTTGTGCCACGCTGTTAGCGCCTTTTGAAACATGAATATTTTTAACTAAGCTGCCTGGAATTCCACTAATACCGTATGTGTAAGTCAATGCTTGAATCATCGGAAAACCATCAATAAGTACTTGATTATATACACCCGATAATCCCAATATCCTAAGTTCCTTTGAGTTGGTAACTACATTAGTGGTTTGGGGTTGTACCGATGATTGTGTTTCAAAGCAACCCGCTAAATCGCAACAAGCAGCTTTTTGTAATTCTATTTGTGTAATTACTTCAGTTTTAATGGGGGTGACGTTAGAAATAATTATTCCATCATGTTTACCCATAATAACAACCTCATTAAGTATTTTTATTTCGTTAAGCCTAAATTTAACAAAGTTTTGATTTGTAATCTTTATAGTATCAGCAGTATGACCAACAAAACTTGCTATTAGTATTTTGTTATTTATGGATTTGGAGGTGATTTCAAATTCACCATTGCTGCCTGCAAATGTACCAATAGTTGAGCCAAGCCAATATACTGTAGCTCCAATTAGTGGTTGGTTTTTAGTATTCGTTACTTTTCCGGATATTGATTGCGAAAACAACCCAATTGGAAAAAGCATTAGCATAAGGTAGAAATATTTTAGCATTATTATTTACTGCTTTACTTTATAAGGTCTGTCGTTTGGATTTTTGCATCCACCTGTATTTTCGATAGCTTCATCTATTTCTTTTTTTGAAACTAAAGAAGGAAAATACTTAACATCAAACTTAGATGTTGTTCCCATCTTTATGGATTTACAACTGCTAACTCCTACTAATTTCTCAACATTTGTAGAAATTGTTTCCAGATCCATTGCACAGTTGATCCCTTTTACCTTAATTGTAATCGTTTTTGTGCTATCAGTTATTTGTACAATGCTTTTAGCTGATACTGTAATTGTAGTTGCGGTTATTACAATAATAGTAAAAACCAGTGATAATATTAATTTCATGATTATGATATTTAATTGAAATATAGGATGTTAGTTGTTCTAATTGATAAGAACAATGTAGGGTAGGAGTGTTATACGATTTTAGGAGGATGCCAAAAATCAACGGTAAATTGATTGCAGAAAGTTGAACCGTATGTGATGAATTGTTTTGATGGAATTTCAGGTTTAAATAACTCGCCAGCTGGATTTATTCTGGACTGGAGAACACATGAGCAGCAAACCTGAAAAGGATTGCAGGATTTCCCAGTGCAGTCGTTATTATGATTATCCGATGAATTTTGGTGAGTTACAATTGGATTGCACTGTCCACTACAACAAGTTTGTTCGGTTGTGGTATGTAATGAAATAAAATCTATACCTGGTTTAATTGCCAGAAATAAAATTGTTATTACTAATATTAGAGTTGATAATTTCATTACCGGGCAAATATAGGATTAATAAAGGAAATTACTCGATTAGTTATTGTAATAATAAAGTATTTTAAAATATAGATGCAACAGGATAGTCTGAGTTTTGCGGATACATATTTAAGCTGTTAGTCAGTTGCTATGTTTTATGAGTTAATAGTAAAAGCCCTATAATATATATTATGTTAAATAGATATATTAAAAATAAGGGAAAGAAAAATTACTTCCCTTCCCTATCGTAATATTATTTGTCCATAAGCTCTTTCAGCTCATCATTCATTTTTAGGTTGGCATACGCTTCTTTAAGTGCTCCCTTAACAATTTCATCATTTGGATTAAGTTCTAAGGATTTCACAAGATAAGGTAGAGCTTCATGAAGGTTAGCATCCGCTTCACCTTTTACCTTTTTATATTTTTCCATTTCTTCGAAAGGTAAGTTATTTGCTTCTGTATAAAGTACAGATGCACGGTTAACGTAAATAGCACCAATATTGAAAATTGCGTCACCAAAATCTGGTTTTATTTCAACAGCTTTCTTATAATATAATAAAGCGTTCTCAATATCACCGGTATTTTCATATGTCTGTCCTAAAACTCTGTAAAGATTTGGATTTGTGGGATCAGCATCAATCGATTCCTTAAGGCTATTTATTAATTTATCGTTAGCACCGGTTTCAAGAAATAGTTGTGCTTCTTCCAGTTGTAAACTGCTTTCGTTAGGGAAAAATTCTCGTCCCATATCAATAATTTCAAAAGCTTTAACTGTATCACCTAATTGCTTTTCTGCCCTTGAATAAAATAGATAAACTCGAGGATCCAAAAACTTCACATCAACACATTTCTTTAAATATTCGGCTGCAATTTCAGGTTGATCAGAATATACACCACTCATTCCAATATTAAAAGCGGCAACGGTATCAAATTTATTATCCATTTGTGCAATATCAAAAGCCTGTTTGAAGTTCTTAATTGCCATTTGGAAATCAGAACTTCTAAACCCATCTGCACCCCTTTGATAGAAAATATTTGTAAGATTCAATAAATAAAGTGCACTTCCTTCTCCTAATTCATTATCTACATCTAATTCCTTTGACTTTTTGAATGATTCAACAGAAATTTCTGCTGCATTTGGAGCTAGGGCATTAACGGTTGCTGAAGTATCATTAGCAATATTATAATAGATCATCCCTCTGTACATCCATGTTTTTGGATCGTTTAATGTTTTTGGATGAACTATTGCCTCATCAATGGCAATCATGGCTTTATCATATTGCTTATTCTTGTTATACATATAAGCACTTGTACGCTTATTCTTCTGAGCATAAGTTCCCATACTAATAAATAAGCCTAACGCAATTAAAATCAGTAACTTCTTCATGATTTAATGTTTTTTATATATGGCAAATATAAATATTATACTAAATACGTGCCATAATTCATTCTTAATTATATAATTAGTTTCTATTCTTCAATTTCATTAGTATCAATATCAACATCAGGAGTTTCTCCATCCATTATCTCATCATCCTCATCAAAAATATCTTCATCATCACCCGGTTTAATATCAACTTTTGCTACAGCCGCAATTTCATCACCGTCATCAATTCTGATTAACCTCACCCCTTGTGTCGCCCTTCCCATCACTCGTAAATCACCTGCCGACATACGAATAGTGATCCCTGATTTGTTAATAATCATAAGGTCATCACTATCAGTTACATCCTTAATCGAAATTAGCATACCAGTTTTATCAGTGATATTCAGAGTTTTAACTCCTTTACCTCCCCTATTGGTAATACGGTAATCATCAACTTCTGAGCGTTTTCCATATCCTTTTTCGCTTACTACAAGTATAGTAGATTCAGTATTTTCAAGACAAATCATTCCAATTACTTCATCCTTATCGTTCGCAAGTGTTATTCCTCTTACACCGGCAGCATTTCTTCCCATCGATCTAACTTTCTCTTCTTTAAACCTTACAGTTTTACCCGATTTAACAGCAAGCAGAACATCATTTGCACCATTTGTAAGTTTAGCTACAAGCAGTTCATCTCCTTCGCGAATAGTAATTGCGTTAATACCATTTAGTCGTGGTCGTGAATATGCTTCGAGAGGTGTTTTCTTTATAACTCCTTTTTTAGTTGCAAGAACAATAAAGTTGCTATTAATATATTCCTCATCTTTAAGATCTTTTGTATTAATTACAGCTTTAACCTTATCATCAGGGCTAATATTAATTAGGTTTTGCATTGCCCTGCCCTTAGATGTTTTATTGCCCTCAGGAATCTCAAACACTCTCATCCAGAACACCTTACCTTTTTCTGTAAAGAAAAGTATATAATTATGGTTCGTAGCAATAAATAAATGCTCGAGGAAGTCTTCATTTCTGGTATTACTTCCTTTGGAACCACGTCCTCCCCTTTTCTGTTGACGATATTCGGTGAGAGGTGTACGCTTTATGTATCCCATATGAGAAATAGTAATAACTACTTTTTCATCAGGAATAAGATCTTCCATACTGATGTCCTCAGCAGTATATACTATTTGCGATCTTCTTTCATCACCGTAAAGTTCTTTAATTCTAACAAGCTCTTCTTTAATGATATCCATCCGCATCTCAAAACTTGCAAGAATGGCTTTAAGTCGAGTAATCAGTTCCTGAAGCTCTTCATAGTCTTTTTTGATCTTATCTCTTTCAAGGCCGGTTAATTTTTGTAACCTCATGTCCAGAATGGCTCTTGCTTGAATTTCTGATAAACCAAACTTACTCATTAAACCGTTTCGGGCTTCTTCGGGATTAATGGATGCTCTAATTAATGAAATTACTTCATCCAGATTATCGAGTGCTACTAATAATCCTTCAAGTATATGTGCCTTACGTTCAGCTTCCTTAAGTTCATACTCTGTTCTACGAGTAACAACTTCATGACGGTGTTCCACAAAATAATGAATCATATCTTTTAGATTCAGCATTTTAGGACGACCTTTAACCAAAGCAACATTATTAACACTAAATGAACTCTGTAACGCTGTAAGTTGATATAATTTATTGATTACGATATTAGGAATAGCATCGCGTTTTAAATCATAAACAATACGCATTCCGTTTCTGTCCGACTCATCATTAATATCAGATATGCCTTCAAGTTTCTTTTCATTTATGAGATCTGCCGTTTTCTTTATCATCTCGGCTTTATTCACCTGATAAGGAATGGAAGTGGCAATTAGTCGTTCACGGCCCGATGAAGTTTCTTCAATAGTTATTTCTCCTCGCATCATTACACGTCCACGACCGGTTTCGAAGGCATTTATTACACCTTCGTAACCATATATAATTCCTCCGGTTGGAAAGTCAGGAGCTTGAACAATTTTAATAAGCTCACTCATTTCAATTTCCGAATTCTCAATATATGCTAGTGTACCATCAATAACCTGTGTTAAGTTATGAGGAGCCATATTTGTGGCCATGCCAACAGCAATACCAGATGCTCCATTAACTAACAAGTTTGGAAATTGTGTTGGAAGAACTATTGGTTCTTTAAGTGAATCATCAAAATTTAACTGGTGGTCAACTGTATCTTTTTCAATATCAACCAACATTTCCTCTGCAATTTTACGAAGCCTTACCTCTGTATAACGCATTGCAGCAGGATTATCACCATCTATCGAACCAAAGTTACCTTGTCCTTGAACCAATGGATATCTAAGCGACCATTCCTGTGCCATTCTAACCATCGAATCATATACAGATGAATCTCCATGTGGATGATATTTACCAAGCACCTCTCCTACTATTCTGGCAGATTTTTTATAAGGCCTATTCGACAATACACCAATTTCGTGCATACCAAACAGTACCCTTCTGTGAACTGGTTTCAAACCATCCCTTACATCGGGCAAGGCTCTTGAAACTATAACCGACATTGCATAATCAATGTACGCCGATTTCATCTGATTTTCAATATTTACCTTAACTATTCTTTCTCCTTCAAACACATTTTCCATGTAGTACTTTTCTTACTTATTTCTCGTATATAAAAAACGCACAAAGATACTAATTTAAGGCATAAAATTTCGTGAAAATTGTAATTTATTAAGCGATAATGTTAACAAGTATCTGTTCACAAATTGTTGAAATATGTAATGTAAAAACTTAGGAATAATTTTATGATTTTAATTATACTTAATTGAGTTGCTAATAGTACTTATAAATAGCTAATTATGTATAAGAATATATAAATTACTTAATATAAAGCAGAGCGATAAATTTCCAAATACTTACAATATGGTATATGACAAATTTCATGTTTAAAATGGATATAATATTCGTTGAGTATTTTTACTTTACATTTTATTCTCTGACCCAATATTCCAAATCAGGAATTTTTGTCATATATAGATATCATGTAATGGTCAGAATCTAAGTATATTAAGGGGGTTTTTACCTTGTGGCACAAATATTGACTACATATTGTATAATTAAGCGAAATTCACATTAGATTGATAATGAATAGCTCGATTAGTAATGGGGTTTTTTATTTAAGACTTCAACTAACCACTATTAATTACGTTTTAGTTAATTTTGCATTTTAAAATATAAATATATGGAAGCAAAGTTTTCTCAGCGGGTAAAAGATGTATTGTCGTTTAGTCGCGAAGAAGCTGTTAGGTTGGGAAATAACTATATCGGACTTGAACATTTATTATTGGGCATAATTCGCGATGGTGAAGGAATGGCTATACAACTCTTAAAATATTTCGGTGTAGATTTGAATAAATGTAAAAAAGACATTGAAGATTCAATTAAGAATCCTAATGGCGATGGCACAAAAATGGAAAATATTCCATTGGTTAAACAAGTTGAAAAAGCATTAAAAATAACATATCTGGAGGCAAAAGTTTTTAACTCTGATTTGATAGGTACTGAACATTTGCTCCTTGCAATATTGAAGGATAAAAGTAACCTGGTTACAAGCATGTTAAGTAAAGATGATGTTAACTATACATCTGTTAAAGAAGAATTAACATCAATTGTTAAAGAACAAAGTGATATGCCAAATTTCATTGAACCAAAGGCTGAATTGACAGGTGACACCGAAGATGCGCCGCATGGTACTGAAAGGCCTATAGGTGGTAGCGAGAAGAAATCAGCTAATCCTAAATCAACAACCCCTGTCTTGGATAATTTTGGGAGGGATCTTACTAAATATGCAGAAGAAGGTAAACTTGACCCAATAGTAGGGCGTGAGAAGGAGCTTCAACGTATCGCTCAGATACTAAGTAGACGGAAGAAAAATAATCCAATTTTAATTGGAGAACCAGGAGTTGGTAAATCTGCTATTGCTGAAGGTCTTGCCTTACGCATTGTTGATAGGAAGGTATCGAGAGCATTGTTTAATAAGCGGATTGTAACCCTAGATTTGGCTTCAATTGTGGCAGGTACAAAGTACCGTGGGCAATTCGAAGAACGCATGAAAGCTGTACTAAATGAGCTAACAAAAAATCCTAATATAATTCTCTTTATCGACGAGATACACACTATAGTTGGTGCAGGAAACGCTTCGGGATCTCTTGATGCTTCAAATATGTTTAAACCTGCTCTGGCTCGTGGTGAGCTACAATGTATAGGAGCAACAACTCTTGACGAATATCGTCAGTATATCGAAAAGGATGGCGCATTGGAACGGAGATTTCAAAAGATACTAGTGGATGCAACTTCTCCAGAAGAAACATTTCATATTCTTAATAATATAAAAGAGAAATATGAAGATCATCATCTTGTGAAATATACTGAAGAGTCAATTAAAGCATGTGTTCAACTTACCGATCGTTATGTAAGCGATAGATTTCTTCCCGATAAGGCAATTGATGCACTGGATGAAGCTGGAGCAATGGTTCACATAAGTAATATACATGTGCCTACTGAAATTATTAATCTTGAAAACTCCATCGAGGAAATAAAAGGAAATAAAACGAAAGCTATTAAAAGCCAGAAGTTTGAAGAAGCGGCTCAGTTTAGAGATATTGAACGAAGATATACTGATGAGTTGTCAAGGGCGAAAAAAAGATGGGAAGAAGATGCTGCAATACATCGTGTGGATGTAAGTGAGGAAAATGTTGCCGAAGTTATTGCTATGATGACAGGCATACCTGTAACTAACATTGCTCAAAGTGAAGGTAATCGCTTGGTTAACATGGAACCTGAACTTCGCAAAGAAGTAATTGGTCAGGATGAGGCAATTAAAAAAGTTGTAAAAGCAATAAGACGAAATCGTGCAGGACTTAAAGACCCAAATAAACCAATTGGTTCTTTTATTTTCTTAGGGCCTACAGGAGTTGGGAAAACTTATTTGGCAAAAATGCTTGCAAAATATATTTTTGATTCACAGGATGCATTAATTCGTGTGGATATGAGTGAGTACATGGAAAAATTTGCTGTATCTAGATTGGTTGGAGCACCTCCGGGATACGTTGGTTATGAAGAAGGTGGTCAGCTAACCGAAAAAGTTAGAAGAAAGCCCTACTCTATTATTCTCCTTGATGAAATTGAGAAAGCACACCCCGATATATTCCACCTACTACTCCAAGTATTAGATGATGGGCAGCTAACAGATGGCTTAGGTAGACGGGTTGACTTTAAGAATACTATAATTATCATGACATCCAATATTGGTTCGCGTCAGTTAAAGGACTTCGGACAAGGTGTTGGTTTTAGTACTAGTGCTAAAACATCTGCAAAAAATACACACACTCAGAGTGTTATTGAAACAGCACTCAAGAGAGCTTTTGCCCCTGAATTCCTTAATCGTATTGACGATGTTGTAATATTTGAACCACTTGAGAGGAAAGAGATTCATAAGATAATTGAAATTGAATTAACGCATCTGTTCAACAGAATCAATCAGCTCGGATATAAGATGAAGGTAAGTGCAAAAGCAAAAGATTTCATTATTGATAAGGGATGGGATGAGCAATTCGGGGCCAGACCCCTTAAACGTGCTATTCAAAGGTATATCGAAGATCAGCTTGCTGAAGAAATCATATCTCAAAAAATGGTTGACGGGACTGTAGTTAATGTTGGTTATGATTCAGCAAAAGATGAAATTAAGATCGTATTTGAAAAGCCAAAAGTAATTGATAAGAAATAGTCTATCAATTAGATACTGAAAAAGCACCTTATTATCAGGATCATTATTTTTAAAAATTAAGCTTTGATATTATTAAGTTAAAACAAATTTTATCTTTGCCCCACTTATTAATTAATCAAAACTAGAGATGGAAACAAAAGCTGCTATTCGAGGAGGTGAATTCTTAATTAAGGAAGTTACAATCGATCAGGTATTTATACCCGAAGAATTTGATGAAGAGCAACAAATGATTGCTGAATCATGTGTTGATTTTGTTGAAACGGAGGTAGCACCTCATTTTAACGAACTAGATGAGCACGTAGAAGGATTGATGGCTTCATTATTAAAAAAGGCCGGCGAATTAGGGTTGTTGGGTATAAGTGTGCCTGAAGAGCTTGACGGATTTGGACAATCGTTTTTAACATCGATGAAAGCAAATGAGTCGATTGGATCTGCTTATTCTTTTTCCGTCGCGTTTATGGCTCATACAGGAATAGGAACTCTTCCCATACTATATTATGGTAATGATGAGCAACATCAAAAGTATATTCCTGCATTGGCAACAGGTGAAAAACTCGCGGCTTACTGTTTAACCGAGCCAGGTGCTGGATCGGATGCAAATGCAGGCAAAACAAAAGCAGTTATTTCAGAAGATGGTAGTCATTACCTAATGAATGGCCAAAAAATGTGGATCACAAATGGTGGATTTGCAGATACGTTAACTGTTTTTGCTAAAATAGATAATGACCGTGTGCTTAGTGCTTTTATTGTGGAAGCTGATTGGGAAGGTATAACCATGAATCCTGAGGAGCACAAAATGGGTATTAAAGGTTCTTCTACACGTCAGATTTTTTTCAATGATGTTAAAGTTCCCGTGGAGAATTTGCTTGGAAAAAGAGGTGAAGGATTTAGAATAGCTCTTAACATTCTACATATAGGGCGTATTAAACTTGGGGCAACTGTAATCGGCGGTATGCGTCGTGCGATAAATAACTCTGTTTCATATGCAAATGAGCGTAAACAGTTTAATATGTTCCTTTCGGAGTTTGGAGCTATAAAACATAAAATGGCCGAACAGGTTATTAAAATGTTCTCAACCGAATCAGCTGTGTATCGTGCAAGTAAAGATATGCAAGATACCATTGAAGGATTAAAAGAAGAAGGAAA
>JABMPH010000482.1 GCA_013203805.1 Bacteroidota bacterium
ACTATCTGAATAAGTTACCTTAATCTCTTTACAAGCATACAGTAATGGAATAGTGATAATTACAATAAACAGTAATAGTTTTTTCATGATATAATTTTTCCGTCAAATTTAGTTAAAACATCAATAAAAAAATCCTGATAATAACCGGAACTCAGTTATTATCAGGATTAATAGTATATGCAAATATTAATTGCTTAACGTTGTATCATCAGTCGGTTTGCACCTACTTTTGATTTTGAGCTAATTAATACTGTATAAATTCCATTAGCAAATGAGCTAGTAGTAATGCTTACATTAAAAAGCTCTCCGGATGTTATGAATTCTTCATTAAATACCACTTTGCCATCAAGGCCAACTATCTTAATCATAACCTTTTCATCAATAATTTCCTTAGTTGAAATTACAAATTGATCATTGGCAGGATTAGGAATTATTTTGAATCCTATGCTATTTGCAGAATTTTCTCCAATTGCATCACAGCCCAATACCAAAAGTGTCATATCTCCGGCAACAATCTCTGTACATGGCGCTTCTGGATAAACTGACAATTGAAGTACTACTTCGCCATTACTAATATCATTAGCTCCCGGTGTATAATCAGAGTTTAATAATGAAGTGTTTGCAAATGTACCGTCACCAGTTGATGACCACAGTATACTACTACTATTTTCAGCTTCTCCGGCCAAAGTAAATGCGCCGTCTTTACAAACTGAATCATTTGGACCTGCATAAGCAATTGCGTTAGGCATTACTCCCAGTATTAATTCATCAAAACCCACCTCACAACCAACAGCAAAATATGCAGTAAGTTTAAGAGTAGCAGATCCTGCATCAATATCTGTTGTCCCTGGTGTATAATTTGTTGAAATTGATGTATTATCATCAAAATTCCCATCACCTGTAGTAGACCACTCAACTGAAGTTGGATTGTCAACAGTTCCTGTTACCAAAACAGGAGTAGTTGCGCAGGTAACTACATCATTGCCCGCATTTATATTCGGCATATCTTCTATGGTCAATACCATAAAATCAATTGTGCCCGTAGTACATGGTGGTGTTGGTAAAGCTGTCATATTTAGTTCGACAGAGCCTGCAGCAATATCATTACTTCCAGGGGTATAAAGAGCGTTTAACAATGATACATCATCAAATGTTCCATCTCCTGATGTTGACCATTCAACTCCTCCATTATCTACTGCAGATCCTTCAAGTTGATATGCCATGTTACCGCAAGTTATTCCATCATCTCCGGCATTTGAAACTGGAGCAATACCGATCATAACGTACATCTCATCTTTAAATTCATCCGTACAAGGGTCAATGGCATTGGCAATCAAACTTAATTTAACTTCACCATCAGCAATATCACCAGGTCCAGGAGTATAAATAGCATTTAGTAATTCAACATCATCAAATGTGCCATCTCCTCTTGATGCCCATACGGTAGATTCATAATTGCTTGCTATACCCATAAGTTGTGCTGACCCTACTCCACAAACTGTAATATCGTCGCCTGCATCAGAAACAGGACCACTTACAATGGTTATTGTTATAATATCTGATACTGAACCGGTTGCCGGAGGAAGTGCAACAACAGTTAATTCCAATTCAACAGAACCATTTTCAATATCTGTGGCGCCCGGAGTATATAATGCATCTAATAATTCAGGATCATTAAATGAGCCATCACCGGCCGTTGTCCATAACAATGAACTATAGTTAGATGCACCACCGTTTAGTTGAGCGTTACTACTTTCGCATACATCCATATCGGCCCCAGCTGAAGCAGATGGTAATGAGATCGTATTTGTAACTCCACCAATAATAATTGAAAAAGCCTGATTTCCTCCAGAAAGGCTACCATCATGATCAACAACTACAGTATATTCACCAGCTGTTGGATTTTCAATATAAATAACTTCCACATTATCAACATTATTTTCACTATTATTTGTAGCACTTGCCGCAGGAGAATTAGGGTTCAGTTTCCAAGGATAGTAAGTAGTTCCATCCTTTGTTACTTTCATATCAAGATCATTTACCAACATTGGATCACTTGGATCCAGTTGAGCCGATACAGGTTGTCCGGGAACGTCAGTCCAACAAATAGTTACTTTCAAGTCTTCTGAACCATCAGATACTAGAATCATTTCATAGGTACCACCTTCACCCAATATCAATTCATCAATTACGTTGATATTCTGATCTTCTGATATACGAAGTGCTGCATTTTTTGTATTCATTAATCCCCATCCAAATTGATAATCAGGGCCATCCTGAACTCCACATTCATCAGCTGTGTGAATTACAAGTCCTTTTAAGGTTGCTGCAGTCATATATTCACCGGTTCCAACTAAATCTTCCCAGTGTTGCTGTAATAGTGCCATCGAACCTGTAGCTGATGGTGCTGACATTGAAGTACCATCAGAAGAGGTATAGCTTGCGTTATTTGCATCGTTAGTTGAGTATAATCCAACACCATTTGCAACTATATCGGGTTTCACACGGCCATCATCAGCAGGTCCCCATGAACTAAAAGAGCTCATATTTACACTACCCGGGCCATTATATCCTCCAGCAACATCATGAACTGCACCTACTGTTAATATATTTTTAGCAATTCCGGCATGTCCAATACAATCATATGGTCCATCTTTTGGATATTGTCCATTATTTGGTCCCTCGCCTCTATCATTTCCGGCCGATTTAACTATTAAATAATAAGGTGCGTTTGCCGCTATAAGATCCCAGCCTCTTGCTTCATTATCGTAAAAACCAAATAGATAATCTTCCTGAGTACTAATACTAGGATTACCCTTCCATGACCATCCACTTCCTTCCCATGACCAGCCACGAGCAAATCCATATGAATGGTTTGACATTAATGCCCCGGCTGCAGCTTCTGATGCCATTTCTGAATTATCAGAATTCCAGTCGAATGCTCTGAGGTTAGCATTGTATGCCATACCTTTTGCAGCTGATTGTACTCCTGAGGCCATAATTGTTCCGGCAACATGTGTAGAATGCCAATGTAAAGAAGATGGGTTATCACCTTGCGTTACACGACCACCATATTCCTGATGTGTCAAACGAACGCCACCACCATCCCACTCACGTGGTGTAATGCCGGTTCCATCAAGAGAAAGTCCTGCTCCACCGCCTTGATATACCTTATTGGTAGAAACAGTTTTTGCTGCATTGCTGTTATCAGTTTTGTAATACTCGGGAATACCGGCTTCATTAATATATTGAAGTTCAAATAATACTCCTTTGTCATTTTCAAAAATTACAGGAATATTATGCTCTTCTGCATATATCTCTGCTTGTGCTCTTCTTTCACTAGATTCAATTGCTTTTTCCTTTGAAATTTTGAGTAAAGCCTCAGTGTTTGTCGTTACCTGACCTACCAAAAGGTTAGATAGAAAGAAAACACTAATGAAAGAAAACATAATAAAAAGTCTATTTTTTCTCATTTTTAATATTTGAATTATTATTGGATTTAATTTTATTATTGATAAACATTTACATTTCATTGACACATTAAAACCCAATTAGGTTGTAACTAGAATTTAATATTAAAGAATCCACCATCTAAGAAGGTGGACTTGAAAAGCCCCTATAAGGGGCCAAAGTTGAGCCGTTGTTGCTCTTCTATTCGTTCTTGTTCTTCCTGATATTTGACATACTTTTTGATTTTGTCTTCAT
>JABMPH010000043.1 GCA_013203805.1 Bacteroidota bacterium
CCTTTGTAGTGGGGTTAAATAATGCCGGTTACGATGTTACAGCGCTAATTGCCGGATTAGGAATAGGTAGCCTTGCATTTGCCCTTGCCGCCAAAGATTCAATATCACATATTTTTGGAGGGTTTATATTATTTACCGATAAGCCCTTCACCATTAATGATCGGATAATTGCTCAGGGATATGAGGGAATTGTTAAAGAAGTTGGGGTTCGAAGCACCCGAATTCAAACTCTTGACGGAAGAATGGTAACATTGCCAAACGGATCAATAGCAAATGATGCTATTATTAATGTTTCCATGGAAGATGGCCGTAAAACAACTGTTGATTTGGGTCTTACCTATGATACCACTCCTAATAGTATGCAACTAGCTATGGATATATTAAAAGAAATAAGTGTTGAAAATCCAAATATTGATGAAAGCAAAACCGTTACCTCTTTCACCTCCTTTGGTGACTTTGCTCTTACTATCAGGTATATCTATTACATCAAAAAAGGGGCAAGTATTTATGACACCATGAATGATATTAATATGGAAGTACTTAAACGTTTTAACCTAAACAAACTCGAATTTGCATTCCCAACGCAGACTTTATACACTGTGAAAAATAACTAGTTAGCTATTTTATATTTATCAGCATCATGATTAATAATTAACTCAAGCCACTCCTTTTGATAACCTACTGTCTTTATTCGATTTTGATTATCTTTAATGTAGCCATCATTGTATTTGGTAACCAGCCTGTCTCCCAGTGTCACCCACCTCCTATGTACTATATTGCCCATCGCATCTGAATACCGGGTTAGAAATTCTATTCTGGAATTACCATCAAGTGAAAGAGCAATATTTTCAATCGAGTCCTGTTGTGCAACAAATAAATTCTCTAATTCTTGCTGTTCTTTTATAATATCAACTACTATATCACCATAACGGGTATTTGCATAATTGGCAGCAAAATTAAATGCCCACCAGGCCGATTCACGCGAGTAATTATTTATATCTCCAGTGGCAAATGGTAGGGATATTTGAGTAACACTACAATAAATTGGAAAAAAGCATGAAGTATAAGTATCATCAACACCAAACCATGCTATTCCACCAATTTCATCAGGCAAGTAATTCCGAAGCTGTGCAACATATGAAAAAGCTGTGTTATATGTTGATATAGCTCTTTCCCAAGAGTAATTAACGGAGTCAATCTTCCAGCTTAATGGACGAACACGATTTGGATTTCCAAATGGTCCGGCTTCTGGTCCTTTGGTCATATCAAGCTCGGTACCTTCATAATGATCTCTAACAAGCGAAAACACATCTTGTAAATTCAACTTTTGATCTGGCACTATGAACAGGGGATATCTTTCAGCTCCTACTGCTCCCCTATTACAATCTGATGATAATTTCAATGATGGGGCTGCTCTGTTAAAGATGCTCCATACTCTCGATTCGGTATATTTTATATGTTCTTTTGATGGAGGGTCATAAACGTTATTAAACTCAAATGGTATACCCAATGTAGGATCATAGTATCCTTTTTCAATAGCAAATGAAATTACATTATTTGAATAAATACAGTTTTCCGTATCATCCATAGGAAACTCGCCAATGCGAGCATGATTTGCATGTGCAGTTATCATTCCATCAGGAACTTTTCGTGCTACCCAAACAGCACCACCGATGCCTCCGGTTCCTATCATTTCCAATATCCAGGCTTCGTTAGGGTCGGCAATTGAAAATGATTCGCCTTCACTACCATAACCATATTGTTCAACAAGAGTGGTGATAACTTCAATAGCTTCTCGAGCAGTTTTGACTCTTAATAGGGCAAGTTCCATGAGCTCCCAGTACTTAAGCGGCAAATTTTTGTCCCATAGTTCTTCTCTTCCTAAAAAGGTAGTTTCACCAATTGCAAGTTGGTACTCATTCATTTGAAAACCGATTATTGCATTCGTATAATTAACTTGATGGACTTTAAATTTAGTGCCGCTCATACTTGTGTATATTAACGAATCGTTAATATCATGGCTCTTGGCATCAGTTTGATTTAGTTGATAAAGCCACTCGCCATCATTTAAATAAACCAAATATGTTGCGCTATCTACTGATGCTCCTTTTGTAACCAGTAAATTTGTACAAGAAAAAAGCGAGGGCGAATAAAACAAAAGAACGATTATCAATGTTTTTATATGTTTTTTCATTTCGTATTAATTTTTGATGGGTGCAAATTAAGTATTCTGTTTTAATACCAAAAAATAATTTCTTTTTTAATTGATTTCTTATTAAGAAATATTCTAAATTGAACTACTTTTGTGCCTAATTAATCTTAAAAGCAAAATATAATATGGCACAAATCACATTAAAAGGAAACGCAATAAACACTATTGGAAATCTGCCTAAAGTAGGTAGTATAGCACCCGGTTTTACTTTGGTAAAAAATGATTTATCATCAGGTAGCTTATCGGATTATAAAGGTAAGAAAGTCGTACTAAATATTTTCCCAAGTCTTGATACGGGAACATGTGCTGCGTCTGTTCGTAGGTTTAATCAGGAGGCATCAAAACTTGACAATACTGTAGTTCTTTGTATATCAAAGGACCTTCCTTTTGCACAGGCAAGGTTTTGTGGTGCAGAGGGTCTTAAAGATGTTATTAATATGAGCGATTTCAGAACAGGTGAGTTTGGAAAAGCCTACGGTGTAGAAATAGCTGACGGTCCATTGGCCGGGCTTGAATCGAGATCTGTTGTTGTTATTGATGAAGAAGGTAAAGTGATATATACTGAACAGGTTCCTGAAATAATTGATGAACCCGATTACGATAAGGCGTTAGCTGCATTGTAGAGTTTTCAATAGAATTATCAGAAGAGTCTGTTTCAAAAGTTTAAATTTTACCACATGGGGTAAAAAGTTCTTCACTATGGAACACAAAGTGGCTGATTATCGGACATCACCCTTTGTGCAACTTTGTGAAATCCTTAGTGGGACTTTGTGGTTAAACTATTTTTAGATAGCCTCTTTTTTATGCAAATATTTCGACGTTTACCGGAAATTTTTATTCTTTTCTCCACTCACCGAAAATACTCTACGCTTCGCCTATTTTATATTTACGTGAGCCAATATTGAGCATATTTTTGCTTCATAATTAATCACAGAAAAATAAAATACAATGAAAACTTATACTAAATCTACCGCCCTCTTCTTCGCAGCCCTTCTACTATCTCTAAATATTTTTGCAAACGGTATTGAGTTTGATCAAGAAAGCTATATTGATGACATCCCGTTTAATATTGAAGAAGTAATAAATCAACTTATATATGAAAAAGCGATTGAAGTAGATTTTTCATTTGATGAAGAAGAATACATCGATGATATACCTGTTGTTATTGATAATCTCACAAGTACATGTTTATTTACTGATTCTGTATCTCAAGACTTCAGTTTCCAGGAAGAAGAATATATAGATGATATCCCTTCAACTATCGAAGCTCAATCAAGCTTAGTTAAGTATTCAGATGCTGTTTCTCAAGATTTTTGTTTTGAAGAAGAGGAGTATATTGATGATATCCCAACCTCAATAGTTATTCCATCATACTGCAAACTTGTTGAAATTGCGAAATAGAAGATTCCACCCTCAGTAATAATTTTTTCAATATATAGGGTTTTGGTGCATACTAAAATCTCCTCCCCATAGAGACTCTCTGCGGGGATTTTTTTGTTAAACCCGGAATATGCATTAGAAAATCTATTCCGATCTACAATTACTGCAAAATATAGCACTTCGTTAAGTTTTAAAGCCTCACCATAGCGATGCTATGCTTTCATTTCAAAACCTTATATTTTATTGTACTTGTAGCTCTCACAACGAAGTTCCAATGCATAAACCGGGTTAAAAATCACACAAACAACAGCTATTGTGAGCAAATCCTTATTAGATATAAAATTAAAAAGAGCTATTTTTGTTAATCACAAAAGTCAAATGAAATGAGGCAGATAATAACTTTATTCATTCTGGTAACACTAACAGTACTTGGATTTGCACAAATACCATATAATGAAAGATATTCATCTTCGGTTTTTGATGAAATAGAGGTTTTCCAAGATATAATTTATGGAAATGCACCTGCGCTTTCCTTCCCATATCTTAATGAAAACAATACAACACCACAGGATTTGCTTATGGATATATATTTACCTGTGGGAGACACATTAAACTATCGGCCAGCTCTTGTTTGCATTCATTCAGGAGCTTTTGTATCAGGAACACGACTTGCTGAAGATATGGTTGCCTTCTGTGATTCAATGGCTCATCGTGGATATGTAACCGCAAGTATTGACTATAGATTAGGAATGAATATTTTTAGTTCGGAAAGTTCCACAAGAGCAGTATACAGAAGTGTTCAGGATGGTAGAGCTGCCATTAGATTTCTGAAAGAAAGTGCTGAACTTTATGGAATCGACACAAATGATATTTATATATTGGGTAGTAGTGCAGGTGCCTATGTAGGATTACATAATTTGTATATGGACACCGAGAATGAGCGCCCACCTGAAACATATATGAGTCCTGATCTTGGATGCCTTGATTGTTCTGGTAATAGCTATCAACACTTAGGTAAAGCAAATGGATTAATTGCTCTTTGGGGAGCACTTCAGGATACTTCCCTAATAATTTCAACAGATACTATTCCTGTTTTTCTTGCGCATGGTACTGATGATGCCACTGTTCCTTTTGGCTATGGAAGTGCTTTTGGAAACAATGCCTTCCCTCCCACTTATGGAAGTAGCCTTGTTGCCCAACAAATTGAAAATCTTGAAAATAATGTATCCAAATATTTTGTGTTTGGCGAAGGACATGAGTTTTATGGAACCAATAATGGAGATTGGACAGGGAATCCAAATAGTTATTGGGATACTGTTTTTAACAAAACGGAAACTTTTATGTACGATATACATATGCCTGTGGCTGGGTTCTATTATGAAGATTATGGTTCATTTGAATTTTTTGATGAAAGCATATGTGCAACAAGCTGGTATTGGGATTTTGGTGATGGAACGTATAGTACAGATCAAAACCCAACTCACGAATATCTTGATTATGATTTTTACCGGGTTACTCAATTTGTGAAAAGTTCAACGGATAGCTGGGATACAACATCAGTAATGGTTTACTTTTTTCTTGATATTGAAGAAAAAAACAATGAAGATTTTATTATATACCCAAACCCCTCTCACGAAAAGGTAACTTTTATGAATAAGGGAGAAAGCAAAATTTATCTTACTTTAAAGAACACTCTTGGAAACGTGGTTTATTGTACAGAAATTGAAGGCAAAAGCAATACCAGCCTCAATGTTTATAATTATATTCCTGGGGTTTATTTTGCTGTTACAGAGTCTAAAAAGAATAAAGCGATAAGTAAGCTTATTATTAATTAAAATACATGAATTTAAGTGCACTGCTTATGAAACGACAAATGATAACTTCAATATTGTTACTTACTGTAAGTTTAATTTTCGGACAGGTTACATTTATTTTAAACACAATTCCTGAAGACACCCCTCCGGAAGATATAATTTACATTGCTGGCGATCTAAATGGTTGGGATCCGGGAAACCCTGATTACGAGCTAACAAAAAACGAAAATGACCTCTGGGATATAACGCTACCAGAAGAGCCTGATGGAACAACCATCCTATTTAAATTTACCCGTGGTGATTGGGGAACTGTTGAAAAAGGGGAAAGCGGAGAAGAAATAGCAAATCGAGAGTTCATATATGGTAATGGCGATACTGTTACTGTTGATATATTAAACTGGGCTGATAACGGTGGAGGTGGAACAACGGCAACCGATAATGTATATATTTTGGATGAGGATTTCTACATGCCTCAGCTTGACAGAAACCGTAGAATATGGATTTATCTGCCGCCTGATTATGATAACAATAGTGAGAAATACCCTGTGCTTTACATGCATGATGGGCAAAACCTATTTGACACATTTACTTCATATGCGGGTGAATGGGAAATTGATGAAACCCTAAATGAACTTTATGATGAAGGATATAGGGTGCCTATTGTTGTTGGTATTGACAATGGAGGTGGGGAACGTATAAATGAATATACACCATGGGTTAATACTGAATATGGTGGTGGCCAGGGTAGTGAGTATATGGAGTTTTTAGTTAACACACTAAAACCATATATCGACGATAACTATCGTACGCATACCAATAGAGAAAATACCGGAATAATGGGAAGCTCACTTGGTGGTTTGATTTCACTTTATGGTGCTTTGAAATATCAGGATGTATATGGTAGTTCGGGGATATTTTCCCCGGCCTACTGGATTTCCGACTCTGTTTGGGCTTTTACATCAGAGGCAGGCAAACAACAAAACATGAAAATTTATCAGCTCATCGGTAGTTTAGAGGGTGAAGAAAATGTACAGGGCATGTGGAATATGAACGATACCCTTACAGAACTTGGGTTTGGTTCCGAAGAACTATTCTCGAAAGAAGTACAAAGTGGTGAGCATAATGAGATTATGTGGAGAGCTAATTTCAGAGATGCTTATTTGTGGATGTTTGCTGAGTTTGCAAATGATATTGGTGAAACACAAGGATATAAACAAATTGTTATTTCACCAAATCCTGTAGACGATGTGCTGAGACTCAGTGTGCAGGAAAGCGATGATTATGATAGTTTACGAATACTCGATACATCTGGAAGAGTCCTTATTGCACTGTATAACTCTTCCGAAAAAGTAATACCTGTAGAAAGCCTTATACCGGGAAGCTATATTGTTGTTATCTCCTTTGATAATATCAACTATTGCGGGAAGTTTCTGAAAAAATAGTTTCAATGATAAACTACAACTTGCATCTACACAGCAGGTATTCTGATGGTAATTCAGAACCTGAAGAATATGTTCATAAAGCAATAGAATTAGGCTTTGCCTACCTTGGTTTTACCGAGCACTCTCCACTTCCTTTCGATAATCCTTTTTCGTTAAAACAAGAAAATGTTGATCGCTATATTAACACAATTGATAACCTAAAAGAAAAATACAAAAACGAAATCAAGCTTTACAGAGGGCTCGAAATGGATTTTATCCCTGGTATTTCAACTGACTTTGGGTATTGGAAAAACAATTGTAAAACAGATTACCTAATCGGGTCAGTACATTTGGTAAAGCCACCACTTACTGATGAGCTTTGGTTTACCGATGGCCCCAATTGTGAAACCTACGATCAGGGACTTAACGATTATTTTGGTGGAGATATTAAGAAAGCCGTTAAGGCTTATTACGATCAAATGAACGAAATGATCGAAACACAAATGTTTGACATTGTGGGCCATGTTGACAAGATAAAGATGCATAACAAAGACCGCTATTTTAAGGAGGAAGAACTCTGGTATCAAAAACTTGTGGATGAGAGTCTGGATCTTATTAAACAAAAAGATCTTATTGTGGAAGTTAATACACGTGGTATCTACAAAAAACGGTTTCCCGGATTGTTTCCCGATGGAATGACATTACAAAAAGTTAAAAACCTAAATATCCCTATTCTGATTTCCTCGGATTCACATCAACCTAATGAGCTGAATTTGGGATTTGAAGAAGCATCTTCAAAACTTTTGGAAGTTGGGTTTACAGAAGTAATGTTTTTTGATAATGGGAGTTGGAACTCAAGGGCTATCAAATAAATTTTTATTTGTTAGTCAACAATGCATTAACTTTTTAGCCTAATTTATACTTCATGGTAAAAAGGTTAAACACCAAGGAGCACGAAGTACATCACCAAGTCACACTAAGGATAAGAATAATTGAAATCAGAGCCCATAACCTATGGTGTTTTAGTGAGAGAAGAGTGTGTCTTTTTGACCGGAGCACAGCGAAGTATAATAGCACATTTATTATCGAAATGAGTTTATTAATTGCTGTAATTACTTCCTGTTATTAAATTTTCCCTTCGTGCTACTTTGTGATTTCCTTTGAGCTACTTTGTGGTAATACATTAATATGAAGTATGATTAGTATTGTATATATGGTTGTTAATATTTTGATTAAGTGAAGAGTTACATATTGTGTATTGTTGACAATAATTTTATACTTTTGAGAAATATGAAATCTATTAAGACCACTATTAAAATTGTATTTGTATTGCTAATTGCTTTTGTTGTGTTCTATTTTTGGGCTCGCCAACCACTTTATAATGAAACTGAATACTCAAAAATCATAGAGTTTTCAGATAATGGAGATGCGGTAATTCAGGATACTTTCTCTATCGCAACTTATAATATTGGATATTTATCAGGCATGACCAACAATTTGGCTGTTGACAGACCGCAAAGTTTAATACAATCTAATCTGGAAAAGGCTGTAATGTTATTGAAAGATAAAAAGCCAGATATTATTGCTTTTCAAGAGATCGATTTTAAATCACGAAGAACGTTTGATATAAATCAAATGGAGCAATTGGGTAAACTAACTAGTTTTCATAGTGGGGCAATGGCTGTAAACTGGGATAAGCAATATGTGCCATTTCCTTACTGGCCTTTTAAGTATCATTTTGGTCGAATGCTTTCCGGTCAGGCAGTGCTTTCGCATTCAGCAATACTTTCAAATAATATCGTTGTTCTGCCAAAACCCGAGTCGAATCCATTTTATTATAATGATTTTTATCTGGAAAGATTAGCCCAGTTGGTATGGGTGCCGACTACGCGTGATAGTTTACTGATTATCAATGTTCACTTTGAGGCATGGGATGCACCAACTCGTGAACTTCAGGCAGATATTGTAATGGATATTTATAATGAATATGAGCAAAACAATCCGGTTATATTGTTGGGGGATTTTAATTGTACACCTCCCTTTGCCGTAAATGTATTTCCTGAGAAAACAATTGAGGTTATTATGAGCCATCCAGGTATCTCAATGGTAATAACTGAGGAAGAGTATAATATTAATCCTGAGCACTATTTCACTTTTAATAGTGAAGAACCCAATATAAAAATCGATTACATTTTTTACAATAACAAGTATTTAGATTGTTTGGATGCAGATGTAATGCATGAAGCTGGCGATATTTCAGATCACTTACCAGTGTGGGCAAGGTTAACATTTATTTCTAAAAAATAAAAAAGCCACCCGGATTCCGGATGGCTTCTCAATATTTTTAGTTTAGATTACTTCGAATCTCCGTCAATAGCCCATTTTAAATAAATGGATCCCCATGTAAATCCTCCACCAAATGCTGAAAGAATAATGTTATCTCCTTTTTTAAGCTTAGGTCCCCATTCGTGTAAACACATTGGGATAGTTCCGTTGGTTGTGTTCCCATAACGTTCGATGTTGATCATTACCTTTTCCTTTTCCAGTCCCATGCGGCGTGCTGTGGCCTCAATAATACGCATATTGGCCTGATGTGGAACAAGATATGCAATGTCTTCAGATTTTAGGTTATTGCGTTCCATTATCTCAACACTAACGTCGGCCATCTTGGTAACAGCAAATTTAAAAACGGCTTGCCCTTCCTGATAAATGAAATGTTCACGATTAGTTATTGTATCAATAGTTGGAGGATATTTTGACCCACCTGCTTTTTGATACAAATGAGGAATACCAACACCATCGCTATACATTTTCGAATCAATAATACCAAGGTCTTCCGTTGTTGGCTCAAGTAGTACTGCTCCACCTGCATCTCCAAATAATATACATGTTGTACGATCGGTATAATCAACGATTGATGACATTTTATCGGCACCAATAATAATTACTTTTTTAAATTGCCCCGACTCAATATATCGGCGTCCGGTTTCTAAAGCATATAAAAAACCAGAACAGGCTGCATTCATATCGAAACAAAATGCATTTTTAATTCCAACTTTTTCACTAATGATATTTGCCGTGGTAGGAAACAGCATATCCGGAGTTACTGTTGCACATATCACTAAATCTATCTCTTCGGGAGAGGTTTTTGTTTTTTTAAGTAAACCCTCAACGGCATTTGCTCCAATAACTGAGGTGCCTTGTCCTTCACCTTTTAATATGTGTCTTTCCTTTACTCCTGTGCGAGTCATTATCCATTCATCATTGGTGTCGACCATAGTGGATAATTCCTCGTTTGTTAGAATATAATCAGGAACCCAGCCATGAATTCCGGTAATTGCTGCATTTATTTTAGACATATTTACTGTTTTTCAATTTTTTCTAACGCAAAAATACAAATTTTACTTTGGCATATGTTTAGGTGCTAGTTCCTACACAATACATATCACCATAAAAAACAAAACCCTTGAATACCGAGATACACAAGAGCTTTTTCGCTTTTTTTCAAATATTCGCCTTGGTTAAGCCTAATATTTGACTGATAAAGTATTTTATGACTATTCAGCTTTGGCGCTTTCAACAACCAATTTGCCTTTGTAGTACATGTCGCCATCAACATAATATGCACGGTGGTAAACATGAATTGTTCCGGTAGTTGGGCATGTTGCCAATTGAGGAGCTTCAGCTTTATAATGAGTTCTTCTTTTGTCTCTTCTGGTTTTCGAAATTTTCCGTTTTGGATGTGCCATTTTATTATTCTTTATTTATTAACTTTAATCTAGTTTCAATTTTTTTAAAGCGTCCCAACGAGGATCATCTTTTTGTTCAGAGTACTTGTTAAGTCTATCAATCATATCTTCGTTACAAGTACTATTACCTAGGTCATCGTCAGGATGAACTTTTTTAATCGGTAACATCAAATTTATATACTCATAAATATACTGACTAAGGTCAACATTGCTTTCGTTGGTTGGTATTGTAATAACCTCATCTGATATCTCTTCGTATGCGTCAGAGTATTTTACAATAAGTCGGAAATCATTTTCAACATTCATCTTAAATTTTTCAAGACACCGATCGCAATTTAGCTCAACCCATCCCTTAAAATGAAATTTAATATCAATTAAATTTGATTCCCTTACCAATTCTACAACCAGCTCCAATAGCCCGTTATCAGTATCATAGTACTCATAATTGTTAAAGAACGTATTATCGATTTTATAAGTATAGTTATGGCTTCCTAAGGCAAGACCCATAACGGGTATAATATATTCAACCATCTGTTTCACTGTACACAAAAATCGGGCGGCAAAATTACACCTAATTATTAATAATAACAAACATTATTAACATTATGATTTTAGTTGCATTGTATTGCACTTTATCCGGGCATTGTTAATTAATTAACATGAATTAAGGGTGGTTTTGAATATTGTGAGAATAATATTTTGTCGCCCAACTCTTAATATGTTTTAATACAGCGTGTTATGTGGCTATTTATATGGTGAAAAAATAGCGTGTTTTTACTTGGATTTGAACTATTCTATCTAAATTTGCTGCTTGAAAAAAATAATAAATATCCTATAATTATGATGTTCATAAATAAATTAATAGCAGCAATATTGCCATTGATGCCACAGAGTCTTGTTTGGATCTTTTCTAGAAGATATATTGCAGGCCAAACGCTGGGCGAAGCAATCGATATTGCAAAAAATCTGAACAAAGAAGGTAATATGGTTACTGTAGATCTTCTTGGTGAATTTATTACTGAGATATCGCAGGCAGAAAAAAATCGCGCTGAATATCTGGAAATAATTGAAACCGTAGAAAAAAATGATATCGATGGTAATTATTCACTAAAACCAACAATGTTTGGATTGCTTATCGACAAGGATGCATGCTATGAAATGATAAGAGAAATCGTAAAGAAGGCTGTTGAGTATAATAACTTCGTTAGAATTGATATGGAAGATTCACAATGTGTTGATCTTGAAATAGAACTTTTTAGGAAGTTAAAAAAAGAGTTTCCAAAAAATGTTGGTCTGGTACTACAGGCTTATTTACATCGTACATTACCCGATATAGATGCTATGATGGACATGCACTCAAAAGACAATCCTATAAACTATAGGATATGTAAGGGAATTTATGTTGAGTCGGAAAAAATTGCCTACAAAAAATATGCTGAAATTAATGAGCACTTTTTAGAAGATCTTGAGCATATGTTCAAAAATGGAATTTATCCTGGTATTGCTACCCATGATGAAAAACTTGTTGAGGGTGCTTACAAATTAATCGAAAAATATAATGTGCCCAACGATAAGTTTGAATTTCAGATGCTATATGGAGTTACTCCCGGATTAAGAAAATCAATCTTGGAAAAGGGTTACAGAATGCGCATTTACACACCCTATGGAAAACAGTGGTTCGCATATTCAACTCGTAGATTAAAGGAAAACCCTAAAATGGCGCAAGAAATTGTAAAAGCTCTGTTTGTTAGAGGGTAGAAACGAAGGTGTTGATTTCAGGGCGAGCCCAAATCATCAATGTTGCGAGTTACTGCCCTCCTGTGAAGTGAAGCGTAGTGAAGAACCTTACCCTTTGAGATTCTTCAATTCGTTCCTTTAGACATATAATGAAGAAACTTGATTTTTACTTTTTCACAGCCACCATTTTTATCGTTCTGCTTATTTGCCGACCACTCTGTATTTCACAATAATGAAGAAATTTTGGAAATGCTAATTGACATTGGCCTGTTCGGCAAAATGGCGTGGAGGCTTAAAACGGTTGGCGGTTTATTTCAATTGCTTAAGACATCACCGCAGCCCATGGAATCATAAACATCATAACAACCAAAGCGATTGCATAATAAATAAAAATGGTTTTATTCTTTTTAATGGCCGTTGCTTTCTTTTTCGATTTGAATAGACCGATGGAAACCAACCCTATTGCAATTAGCATCATTAAAGGATGCTCCATTCCGTAAAATCTCCATCCCTCATTTTTCATAAATCCTTCTCCAAAATGAACCAAAGGGCTGATAAACATTAATGTAATACCAAGTAATGCCTGAATATACATTAACCATTTTGTGTAAAAGAAAAATTTATACCAATGTGCTGAAGCTGTTTCTTCCTTTTTTATAAGCTTAATAAGGCTAAATATTACGCTTAAAGTTAACATGACCACAACTAGCCACATGATTCCAGAATGAGAATGTTGAATTATATTATACATAGTTATTTCTTTTTTATTTGCCGTAAAAGTATGAAAAATTAAAAAGCATCAGATTTGTTATTTCAAAACAATACTATAAGAAACATCTTACTTGCGTTTTTCCTTTTGATTAGCATGATTAGTTATTAACAAGTGAATGCCGGGGATGATCAAACCATTTGCATAGGCGAAATAACAACATTGCAAGGTATTGGGTCACCTACCTTCACTTATTTATGGACATCAATCCCAGAAGACCTTACCATAAGTGACCCAACCATTCTTACGCCTACCATACAACCATTTGAACTAACTGAATATACACTGGAAGGAAGATCTGTAAGTTTTACGAACCTTGTTGTTAGTATTGTAACCCTCACTATTTTTTATTATCATTACTATAAATTTATAGTCAATGACGGAATTAAATTGGTTAAAACTATCGGGATTATTGCACCGATGCATATACAATAGCGAACACCCACTGTGTCCATTTTTGGATTATCGAAATCTGGATTATTTTCAACAATATCAAACCTTGAATCAGCTTAGTGATACATCCAGCCAACAAATGCTTAAAGCCTGTGGTTCGTGTAGAAATCAATGTAAGGCAATAAAGGTGAGGGTTATGCCAATAGACAATTCGCGGCATTTTAGGATTGTGGGTTAGGGTAATTCCTTTTGCTCATCAGTAGGTGATTTCTTTTTAAACCAATTTTTTGGATTCATATGGGCTTTGTATTTTGTAAACAATTCTTTGCCAACCAATAAACCACCACCCCAAAATATTACCTCTGCAACTATAAGTAATATTGTGGTAAGTGTTATTTTTAATTTTCCATCAATACTTAAGAAAGGGATCAGGAACACTGCCAAAAATAAAGGTATTGAAACTATCATTAAAATTATTCCTAGTTTAACTTTCCAGTTTGTATTTTTCATTTTGCAAATATTGTGAATTAATACTAATCCCCCTTAATCATTATATTTATACGAGGTTTTGTTGCATTTGTGGTTGAGACAATGACAATCGTGTTTATTCTGGTGATGTAGTTTGCTCATTTGTTAATTCAAAACCACTCAAATTTGCTGGTTTATAAAAATAAGTTATATCAATTAGTGCAAGTATGAATACCCGAACGCATAAAGTAAGGTTGATTTCAAATGGGTTCTTGGTGAAATTCTAAAACAGCTGTATGTATTAACCCGCCCCGAATTTATTAGCATATTATTTGTCACGGCTTTGAATAATTGTAGAGCCACCAAACTGTGGTTACCTATTCATTTTAATCACCTTAATTGCATAATCAATCCCCAACAACTCTCCCCTTAGTTTTGTTCTGTGTATTGGTTTAAGATCATCCTTTTCTATGAGGTCTTGTTCAATCACTTTTTTCCTTGTCTTTAGCCGGTCTAATATATTTGTAAACTTTCTTTCTGCAGAAACGTCAAAACCGATAATAATTTCATCTCCATTAACTAAGCTTTTAAAGTCTTTGATATAGCTATCTAAATATACCGGATAACTGTTGGGATCTGATAAATATTTAAGAGTTAGGTTTAAGTATTGTTCGAAGGTATCGATGGTTATTGGATTTCCATTTTTCCGAGCTAACTGTCTACCAGATCGCCCACCGTAACTTCTTAGCGTCAAGTATAGATCATCTATACTATCTCTAAAATCAATTGTAAGCTGTCTGGAGTTTTTATCATCTTGAGAATAATACTCTACTTGAAACCAATCTTTACTATTTCTGATTAGATAAAACTCTCCTTCGTCATGATCAGTTTCATTTAGATACCCTAAGCCTTGATAATAATATTCATTAAATAGTTCCTCAATAATGGGCTTTACAGTAGTATATTCTGAACTCTTGGGCTTTGAATATGATTCTCCATAAAATTTACTGACAGATAACTCTATATATTGAACATAGTCTAGGTCTTCATTCATTGAAACAAAGTAGTCTTTATTCCATTTAATTATTTCTGGGTGATTTCTTCGTGAAGAATATAGGTGTTCCTTTTCTCTTGAATAATAGTATTTAGATTCGGCTAGCATAATCTGACAATCAAAGTGTGTAAAGTTAAAAAAGCTTTGCCATTTGTATTAAATACATAATAATATTTAATTCAACATGTTCTATATTATTCCTAAGTGAATTTAAATTTTAACTATTTACCACGTAACATGTTATTTAGTATAAATATCGCTTAGCGATGCAAATTTTAATAAAAGAATTGATCTGCAACAACCAGAAAACCGTCTACCACAAAAAAACCCGACACATATCTATTTGATATACACCGGATTTGATAATTTCTATGAGGTACCGAACGGATTCGAACCGCCGTATATGGTTTTGCAGACCACCGCCTAGCCACTCGGCCACGGTACCTTTTTCAAAAATTGGTTTGCAAAATTACAATAATCATTTTATTTGAGGGTGTTTCGAGGCAACTTTTTTTAGCTCCTTATTTTTTCATTGTATTATTCAGAGCATTTATTCGATCATAATCAAACAGTTTGATTGGTTTGGTAGAACAACTTCATTGAACTTAACCGACATTTCAAGAGGTATATATTTTGTTAAGATAAAAATTAACGATTTTACAGAAGTTCGAAAAATTGTAATTCAGTAACAATATATCCAGCAGGATGAATATTGAGTATTCATGTCGCTGGCTTTGGTTATTTTATTTAATAAGAGTTACCCATTTGGGAATGGATATACATCCGCATAATTTTAATCCATAGGTTGAAAAAATAATTAGTCTATTTCTCTTTTATTGCATTATTATATACCTTTGATAAAAATCAATCAAGATGAAAAAACTTATTCTTAGCACGCTAATAATTTTTCTAATAGCATTTCAGGCTTCCGCACAATGGTCCGACGATCCTCTTATAAATACTATTGTTAACAACCTATCAGGCTCCCAGGCAGTTCCACATATAGCTTATGACGATGCTGGAAATTTTTATGTTGGTTTTTATTCAAATGATGCCGGAAATTACGATATACGGCTTCAGTATTACTCTTTTGATGGTGTTGCACAGTGGGCTACTGATGGATTATTAGTTAGTAGTCATCCACAAAATAGTTGGGTTACCGATTGGGATTTAACAACCGATAATAGTGGAAATTGCTTATTGGCATTTAATGATGTTCGCGATGGTAATGAAAACATTTATGCCTATTCTATTTCTCCAACTGGTTCATTTTTATGGGGAGCCGATGGAATCCAATTAACAGTTGACCCCGAATTTGAGGTGGTCCCAAGTATAAGTGTAACATCCTCCAACAATGCCATTGTTGCCTGGTCGAGGCCAACAACTACAGAAGCAGAAATAGTAATGCAAAAAATCACCCCTTCCGGGACATTAAGTTGGGGAAGTGCCGGAATAACATATCAGGCTGGTACCCAGAATTACACAGGTGCTAGGGTTCTTGGTGTTGAAGGCGATAACTATCTTATGGCATTTTATAAAGAAACAGGAAACTTTCCTGCTCTAACCCGTCATATTTATGTCCAGAAGTTTGATGGAACAGGAAGCCCTGTATGGGGTTCCGATGTTCTCGCAAGTAATTCAAACGGAATATCTGCTTTTACCAATTTCAACATCGCCACAGACAATGCAAATGGAATAGTTCTGGCCTGGATGGAAGATAGAAATAGTGACAATAACATTGATGCTGCAGTTCAAAGAGTGTTAACTGACGGTAGCTCCACATGGCCAGCAAATGGATCTCTTTGTATGATTTCTACTTCCAATAGCAACCAAAACCCTCAAATACTTGGTGTAAATAGTAATGATGAGGTTCTTGTTACATGGAGCAAAAAAAATGGTAATCAAAGTCAAACAGCCATTGCCGGCCAAAAGTTTTCACCGGCAGGAGTTCAACAATGGACTAACGATGGAATCGAATTTATCCCCATGAGTGCTGACGTTTCAGGAACAATTGGGGGTGCTGTATTTGGAGGAACGAGTGCAATGATTACTTACGATGAATATGTAGGTGGAACATCTTCACATATAAAAGCAATTGGGGTTGACGATGCCGGAACTTTGATTTGGACACCCACATCAACTTTTATGGCAGGAAGATCCACAAGTAAGATTCATATTCTAAACTCCAGTATATACACCAACCAACTTATTGTTGTTTGGGAAGAAGATGGTACTGACATCTATATGCAAAATATTTATACCGATGGCTCAATGGGAGACCCACCGATTAGTACAGACGCCACCCTTAGTGACTTAACGGTTAACGGAACAACTGTAGATGGTTTTAGCCCCAATACATATGCTTATAATGTTCCAATACCAACAGGTGACCCGCTTCCCATTACAGGAGCTACTACTAATTTTCCTGCTGCAACCATGGTTCTAACCCAAACCACATCAGTTCCGGGAACAGCTAGTGTGGTGGTGACAGCCGAAGATGGTGTAACACAATTAACTTATACCATTGATTTTTACATTGCCGGTAATGACGCAACTTTAAGTGACCTAACAGTCGATGGTGTTACTATTCCAGGATTTGATCCTCTTGTTTTTGACTATGATTATTCAGTAGCAACCGGCAATCCAATTCCAGTTATTGGCGCAACCCTAAGTGACCCTCTCGCTTTGATGGTTATTAATCAGGCAACAGCAATGCCAGGCGCAGCAACTGTAGTTGTAACAGCCGAGGACGGAGTAATAACAAATACATATACTGTTAACTTGCTTTATACTCCTGGATCAGATGCTACATTGGCCGATTTACAAGTAGCCGGTGTTACAATTGATGGATTTGATCCCGGAGTGTATAATTACACATATGCTGTTATTTACAACAATCCCGCCCCATATGTATTGGGAATTCCAAACGATCCATTGGCAACAATTAATGATACACAATGCCTTAGCATTCCCGGAGACGCTATTATAGAAGTAACTGCTGAAGATGGGGTTACTGTGTTAACTTATACTGTTAGCTTTTACTTTTTGGGATGGGATGCTACTTTATTGGACCTAACTGTTGATGGGACAACAATTCCCGGGTTTGATCCGAATATTACATCATATCAATACCAAGTTGCTGATATAACCCCCATTCCGGTTGTAGATGGTACAACAAACGACCCACTTGCAACACTAACAACAACCCAGGCTACTGTAATCCCGGGAGAAGCAACATTACTAGTTGTTGCAGCAGATGGTGTTACACAGTTAACGTATACTGTTAACTTTTACACTCCTGTGGATTCAACACTTGCGGATTTAACCGTTGATGATATTACCAATGACGGATTTGCTCCCTCAATAACTTATTATGAGGTGGATGTACCAGAAGGAAATCCCATACCTGTAATAAATGGAACACCAAACGACCCACTGGCAACCAAAGAGGTTACACAATCGGCAACAATTCCGGGTAATGGAACAATAGTGGTTACAGCACGTGATGGAATAGCACAGTTGACATATACCGTTCATTTCAATCTAATTACCAGTATTTTTGATCAGGATAAAATTAATATTTCAATATATCCTAATCCGGTAATAAATACATTATTTGTTACGGGACTAACTGATTGTACCCAGATTGAATTAATAAGCCTACTTGGTAAAAAGATATTTTCAGGTATCATTGAAAATTCAAGAGGTATTGATATTACATTTTTAAAGGAAGGTATATATTTTGCAACTTTCCTTCATCCAAACGGAAAAGTGAGTACTGTAAAATTTGTTAAAAAGTAAACTATACTTCGAGTTTGGGGTTATTGGCTAATAATTGTAAACAGTTGGGGCACAAACATGTGGAATATTTTTTATTAATGGCATCCTGAACTAATGTGGGCACACTTACTTCATAACACCAACATTTACCTGATTTGCTACACGTAAAATGGGCACCACATCTTGGGCACTTTTCATCTTCAAATAGTTTCATGCTAAATATTTAGTGTTAGGCTTACATAATCCATTTTACCACCAAGTGGTGGATTCATTTTTCGGATTTTAAGAGTTGCTTTTTCAATTTGAGGGAAAGTCGATTTTACGCTATCCAATATTCTGTGGCCAACATGTTCAAGCAACTTTGAGGTAAGTTCCATTTCCTTTTTAACCAAACGAAAAACTTCCTGATAATTTACAGTGTCAGCAAGATTGTCTGACTCTTCAGCTTTTGTAGTATCAACCGTCAAAAACAAATCGATATTAAACTTAGTGCCTATCATCTGCTCTTCTTTAAAACAGCCATGATATGCGAAAAATTCCATTCCCTCAATTGATATTATTGACATAATCTTTTTTGCTTAATTAAATAATCCACTCTAGGTGGATGGTATTATTCTTTCATTCCTATTTCATGTAACCCCTGATCAATTCTTTCCAGAGTTTCCTCCTCGCCAATTAATGATACAATATCAAAAAGATGGGGGCCCTTTAATGCGCCAACAATTATTAACCGAAAGGCATTCATAACCGCACCCATGCCATATTCTTTATCTTCAATCCATTGTTTAACCACTTTTTCTGTGTTTTCAGATGTGAACTCTGTTATTTCAGCAAGCACACTTTTTAGTTCCGTCATTTGATTAAAAGAATCTGCTTTCCATCGTTTTTTTATTGCTTTGGGATCATATTCTTCAGGTCGTATAAAAAAGAAGTCAAGCTGCTCCCACAATTCGGATACAAAATTTACCCGCTCTTTAACCAGAGAAATTGCATCAATTAAAAATTCCTTTTCCACCAAAATGCCTTTGCTAACTGCAATTGGCATAAACAAATCAGCAAGTTCACTATCATCACGCATAATTAAATACTGATGGTTATACCATGCGGCCTTTACAGGATCAAATTTTGCCCCCGACTTTCCAACTCTCTCTAGTGAGAATGTATGGGTTAATTCTTTCAGTGAGAATATTTCTCTTTCATCACCAGGATTCCAACCAAGCATGGCAAGTATATTTACAAATGCATCTGCGAAATATCCCTCTTCTCTAAATCCTGTTGATATATTTCCCGTTTTAGGATCTGTCCACTGAAGAGGGAAAACAGGAAATCCCAATCGATCACCATCGCGTTTACTCAGTTTTCCATTTCCATCAGGCTTAAGCAAGAGAGGAAGATGAGCAAATTCAGGCTTTTCCCATCCAAATGCATCGTACAACAATACATGTAATGGTAGGGATGGAAGCCATTCTTCACCACGAATTACGTGACTAATTTTCATCAAATGATCATCAACAATATTCGCCAGATGATAGGTGGGCATCCCGTCGGATTTAAATAGAATTTTATCATCAAGAACCGAGGAGTTAACCTCTACCCTGCCCCGAATTATATCATGCATAATTACAATCTCATTCTCCGGCATCCTGAAACGTATTACATAGGGCGCCCCATCTTTCAGAAGATCGTTAGTTTCCTGTTCGCTTAATCGTAAAGAATTACGAAGCCGTTTACGTTCAACCGCATTATATACGAAAGTCTTGTTTTTTGATTCATATTCTGTTCGAATAGTATCCAACTCTTCGCCAGTATCAAAACCATAATATGCATTACCACTTTCTATTAGTTTTTTGGCATATTCGCTATAAAGGTCCTTTCTCTCCGACTGCGTATATGGGCCGTATTCGCCACCAATTGTTACTCCTTCATCAAACGTAATTCCACACCAATTAAATGCGTCAATAATATATTGTTCGGCACCGGGAACAAATCTATTCTGATCAGTATCTTCTATCCTAAGAATAAACTTTCCGCCAAGCTTTTTGGCAAATAAATAATTATACAAAGCTGTGCGAACACCTCCGATATGCAAAGGACCAGTTGGGCTTGGGGCAAAACGCACCCGTATATTGTTGTTGTTCATCATGATAGTTTTATTCGGCTGCAAAGATAGTTAAGTGTTGTAAGTTATTTGTTGTTTGTTTGCAGATTTATACTTGGTTCAAAACCTTTGGTTGTAGGTGGCTGGATCAAAAAGGCGTTTAGAGATAGTGCTACCATACTGTAGTAACCAACAAGTCCTGTGATCTCAACAATCGCCTTCTGGTCAAAAAAACAAGACAGCCGGGTAAAGGTTTTATCATCAACAAATTTTTTTTCAAGCAACTGAATAATGTAATTATGTAGAACTTCTTCCTTTTGCTCTTTAAACAAGGGTTTATCTTTATGATTAATGGCTGTGATAATTTGGTCATCAATCCCTGCGGCTTTGGCAAATGGAACATGGATATCCCATTCGCCGGTACAATTCCAAAATCTGGCAACACAAAGAATTGCAAGCTCACTTAAACGAGAAGACAAGGATGTATGAAAGCGTACAAATTCTCCCAATGATTGTGCCTTGTCAGCAAATTCAGGGCTATACAACCAGGCAATAAAAGGCCCGGCTATGGATGGCCTTGAACTGGTAATTTGATCAAATACCTGTTTTTGTTGCACGGTAAATTCACTTTGTTTTATTGGTTTAATTCTTTCCATATACTTATAGTTATATTTATGTGAATTAATTTTACACACAGGAATTATTTAGTATTGGGTCATTATTATCCTGATTCCAACAAAAATAATAAAATTCAACGCCTTCCTGTTTTACTAATTACACGGATTTTGTGACTAAATTTTTATTTGTTATTTACTAAGTGCTTAAAAATGTATAGCTTTGCTACCGAATCGCAAAATCATTTCTTATTAGACGTACCTAAAACTTATATTATGAACAGAAAAATTTATTTCATCTTTACGATGATTGGTATAATTTTGCTGGCCGCAAGTTGTACAAACACAGAAAAAAAGCCAATGACAGCTAAACAAATTCCTCTTGAGGATTTCTTTAAAAATCCTGAACAAACAAGCTATCAGATTTCACCTGATGGCGATTATTATTCATTTTTAGCCCCCTACGAAAACAGAATGAATGTTTTCGTCCAAAAAAGAGGCTCTGACGAAGTAATTCAGCTTACTGCTGAAACCGACAGAAGCATAATGGGTTATTTTTGGCCCAATAACGAACGAATTCTTTACCTGAAAGATACAGGTGGTGATGAAAACTTCAAGCTCTATGGTATAAACATCGATAGCACCAATGCTATTGCCTATACCGAATTTGAAAATGTTCGCACTCAAATTATTGATGACTTGCCTGATATTCCTAACGAAGTAATAATTGGGTTAAATAAAAGAAACCCACAGGTTTTTGATCCTTATCGTCTTAACTTGGAAACCGGTGAGATGGAAATGCTTGCAGAAAATCCTGGTAATATTCAAGGATGGATGTTTGATCATGATGGCAAATTACGTGTTGCATTTGCAATTGTTGATGGTATTAATGTTAGCATACTTTATCGCGAAACTGAGGCTGATGAATGGGAAACAGTTCTTACAACCAGTTTTAAAGATAATGTAAGTCCTGAGTTTTTTACATTTGATAACAAAAATGTAATTGCCACATCAAACCTTGGCCGCGACAAAAGCGCAGTTGTTGAATTTGATATTGCAAATGGTAAAGAACTTGACCTTCTTTATGAAAATCCAGATTATGATGTCTCAGGAGTTAGCTACTCTAAGAAAAGAAAAGTGATGACTTCTGCTAATTACACTTCATCTAAAAGAGAAAAACATTTTTTTGATAAGGAGTATGAAGATCTGTACAAACGTCTTGAAAAAGATCTTGGAGATTATGAAATAGCCATAACAGGCATGAACAAAAACGAAGATGTTTTCATTATCAGAACCTATAGTGATCGGTCTTTGGGATCATACTACATCTATGATATGGCTTCTGATAAAATTGAAAAAATTACTGATGTAAGCCCATGGATCGACGAAAATAATATGGCCAATGTTTATCCGGTTAAATACAAAACTCGCGATGGATTAACTATTCATGCATATCTGACCTTACCTTTAGGATATACTATGGAAACAGCTAAAAACCTGCCAACAGTTATTAACCCTCATGGTGGACCCTGGGCTCGCGATGGCTGGGGATTCAATCCGGAGATACAATTTTTAGCAAACAGAGGTTTTGCTGTTTTCCAGATGAATTTCAGAGGATCAACAGGTTATGGTAAAAAATTCTGGGAAGCTTCGTTTAAAAAATGGGGCAAGGAAATGCAGGATGACATTACAGACGGAACAAACTGGCTAATTAAAAAAGGTATTGCCGATCCTAACAAAATAGCTATTTACGGAGCAAGCTATGGTGGTTATGCAACACTTATGGGACTTGTAAAAGAACCAAAATTATACGCTGCAGGAGTTGATTACGTTGGCGTTTCGAACATGTTCACATTTATGAAAACCATACCTCCATATTGGGAGCCAATGCTTGCCATGATGTACGAAATGGTAGGTAGTCCAACTACTGACAGCTTGTTGCTTCGTGAAGTATCTCCGGTATTTCATGTTGATAAAATTGTTGCGCCATTGTTTATTGCACAAGGAGCAAACGATCCACGTGTAAATATCGATGAGTCGGATCAAATTGTTAAGGCCATGAAAGATCGCGGCGTTGTGGTTGAATATATGGTGAAAGATAACGAAGGACATGGTTTCCATAACGAAGAAAACCGTTTTGATTTTTATCGTGCAATGGAAGCCTTTTTAAATGAGCAACTTGATGTTAAGAAAAATGAATAATCATTTTTAATTTATCACAGGATTATTGAAAAAGCGCAGAGTTAGTCTGCGCTTTTTTTATGTTGATCATGTTCTGTTACTGTTTCACAAACTTTTTTGTAATGGTATTGCTACCGTCAGAAACAGAAATAAAGTATATTCCAGATTCCAGAGATGATGCAACTAGTTCAAACTTATTGTCCTTTGTTTCTACTTGATATATTTTCTGACCGTTAATGTTTGTAATAATAATACTCCGTATTGATGTATCAGGATTTAGGAAATATACGTTCAGTTTTTTGTCAACAGGGTTTGGCCCAATGGTAAAGTATATTGGAGATATTGCTGTTTCGTTAATGTAAGATATACCACTTACCTGCTCCATTGTCCAATTATTTGGATCAACCTCAACGTTAACAACTTTTTTGTCGAAATCCATTGAAAAGACATTAAGATTTTCTGTTTGTCTAAACCTAACCAAGGTATCAGTTCCATCATCAAAACTCAACCTAAAATCAATTAGCATGTTAAAAAGAGTTGGGCTTGTTGAAGATGCTGTTTGGGTAGAACTTAAATAAAACACGTTTTGATCATCATTCCAGTATACAAGGCTATACTTAGGAAAACCATGTCCGTAATACCATTGCTCAAAAAATTGCTCAAAATCAAGCCCGGTAACTTCTTCGGCAATATGTTTAAAATCTTCACCCGTTGCAGTGCCACCACCATAATTAATCTGAAAAGTTTTAAGAACATTAAAAAACATCTCATCATCTTGAATTTCATGTCTTAACATATGAATAATAGCAGCCCCCTTATCGTAAGAAAGTCTTCCTGAAAAAATACGCCACTCATTACCAGGATAAACATATTCCTCGGGAAGATAAACACCCCCTCCATCTTCCGACATGGCATGTTCCTGAGCACCAACAATAAAATCTTTTGCGGCTTCACTACCCTTTAAAAACTCATTTGCGAGGTAGTCAGAATAGGTTGCAAATCCTTCATTAATCCATATATCACTCCATGTAGCACATGTTACATTATCTCCAAACCACATATGACCAAGCTCATGAGCAATAAGATGAAAACTAAAATTCCCCATGGTCGACATGGTTTGATGCTCCATACCTCCCCCAAGCTGAGTTTCACAATGGCCGTACTTCTCCTGATGAAATGGATATAAACCAAAAAGTTCGCTGTACAGATCAATTATCTCAGCAGTTTTACCTATTGATTCTTTTTTGGATTCAATGTGAGCAATATCATTATAAAGAAAATTTTGTATCAACAAGGAGTCCGGTTCCATCTGATTTGGATGTGCGTAAATACTATAGTCTGCATAATCAGCAACGGCAAATGATAGTAGATAATAATCGATGGGGTATCTTGTCTTCCATTCATACCTTAACATATTGTTTCCAACATCAACCACATTGGTCAGTAATCCTTCGGAGCCAACCATATTTGTTGATGCTGTGGTGAAAAACAACCATGCAGAATCAGCCTTATCCTGAAGATCCTGCTTAACAGGAAACCAATATTTTGCAGAAAATGGTTCCGACAAAGTCCATGTTACATTTTTGTGCAATGCTGTTGATGAGTCATTTGTTACGCCCGAAAAGAAACCACTGGAGGGTGGTTTGCCGTGATAATATATTTGTGTCGAAATATTAGTGCCTATTCCAACTTCTATAACAGGAACCAGAACATTATCTCCATCACGAAAATATTCAGTGTGCAATTGTCCATTAAATATTATGCTATCTATTATCTGTTCTGGTATAAGTTCAAAGGCAAATGTATCAATAGGGACAAGTGCTGCACAGTTAATTATTGCATTTCCACCAACATAAGTTGTAGTGTCGCTAACCACAATATCAAGCATGTATGAGGTAACATCATAATCAAATAAATATTTGCTTTGCCAATTATAATCTGGATTGAATACAGTGTTTTTATTAATTGTACTAGCATGTGAACACTTTCCTTCAATATTGTACACTTCATTCCATTGGGCTGAAGCACATGTTGTGATGATAAAAAGAATAAAAAGGGTTGTAATTCGTTTCATAGTTCGGAGCTTTAAATACGAGTGATTTATAGTTGGATTCAATAGATAAAAATCAGAATGTTAACTTCTCCATCTTCGAACCCTTGAATTTATATCTTTGCCGATTACAAATATACTTTATTAAAAGACAAAAAAAGAATCACAATCGTTGACATGAGTTCTGCATTCGACATATTAATATCAAAACTTAACCACTTTATCCGAAAGTATTATAAGAATTTGATAGTTAAGGGTAGTATTTTTAGTATTACCCTAATTGCTATTCTATTTCTGATAGTCAATGTATTTGAGTTCTTTTCCTGGTCGGATACAATTACGCGAACAATAATTTTTTACATATTTCTTATTTCTGTTCTAGCCATCCTTATTTATTATATCATTATACCTGCTTTAAAACTTATTAAGCTTGGTAAGGTTATATCACATGAAGATGCAGCACGTATAATTGGCAGGCATTTCCCTGAAGTTGATGATAAACTATTAAATACATTGCAATTGCACCGTAAGAACAATGGTTCGAATATGGAGCTTTTGATTGCAAGTATTGAGCAAAAATCGCAATCATTGAGCCCAATACCTTTCAAAAAAGCAGTGAAGTATCGTACTAATATTCAATATTTAAAATTTCTCGTTCCTCCTGTTGTTATTATTACACTAATACTAATAATATCTCCTGGTTTTATCTTCAATCCTGCTGACCGGATTATAAATCACACAACAAGTTTTGTTAAACCTCTACCCTATACTTTTGAGTTATTAAATAAAGACCTTAACTGTGCTCAACACGAAAATTATTCAATAAAAATTAAGGTAATTGGTAATGAAATTCCATCTAAGATTTGGATTGAAGAAAGTGGATATAATTATCGTATGGCAGAAATAAAACCTTGGGTTTTTGAATATGTTTTCAAGGATTTACTGACTGATATTTACTTTTCTTTTGCGACAGATAATTTTACTAGTTCAAAATACCACATAGTAGTATATCCTCAACCAGTAATTTTCAATTTTGATGTTTACCTGGAATATCCCAAGTATCTGCAAATGCAAATAGATAAAATTGAAAACACCGGGGATATAATTGTTCCTGAGGGAACTAAGATTAGCTGGGAAATTTTTACTCGTGATACAAAAAATGTTCATTTTATCACGATTGATAGAGTAACAAAATTAACTCATGAAGGAAGCAATGTTTTTAGATATGATATTATAGCAAAAAACGACTTTAACTATATACTTGTTGCTGACAATGAATTTATGCAGAGTAAGGATTCGATGAGCTTTAATGTACAGGTTGTTAGAGATGAATATCCTGTTATTTCAGTTAATGAGTATAAGGATGATAATAAATTTGATTTAATAAATTTTGTTGGCACTATAAGTGATGATCATGGGTTTTCTTCGTTGTATTTTTTCAATCGTAAAGATAGTGTTCCTGAGGCAGCTTGGAAAAAAGATAAGCTGTTGATTGACAATGGGCTATCGCAACAACATTTTGACTATATGGTTCTGGCATCCGAATATAATCTACTTCCGGGAGATGCAATTAACTACTATTTTGAGATTCGTGATAATGATGCTGTAAATGGATATAAAAGGTCTAAGTCGGAGATGTATTATTTCAAATTGCCTGATGCTATTGAACTTGAGAAGAAGATTGAAAACAGCTCAAATCAAATGAAATCAAAGCTTAATGAATCACTTAAAGAAATCAACAGCCTCGATAAGCAACTTGACGAAACACGACTTAACCTATTTGAGAAAAAAGATCTTAGCTGGGCCGACAAGCAACAACTTTCCGATCTTCTAAAAAAAGAAGAAAACATAAAGAATCAGCTGAATGAGATAAAGAAACTAAACGAAGATATTAATGCACTGGAAGAACTATTAAAGAAAAAACTTAATCCCGATCTTGTTGAAAAACTAAAGCAACTAGAAGAACTATTCAATAAGCTTTTCGATAAAGATTTAGAAAAAGAACTTGAGAAATTGAAAGAGGATTTGGAAAAAGATAAAATTGGCGATTTTCTTGAAAAAATGAAACAACAAAACGAAGAGCTTAAAAGTGATCTTGAACAAAATCTGGAATTATTTAAACAATTTGAATACGAACAGCTTATTGAAGAAACAATAGAAGAGCTAACCAAATTAGCAGAAGAAGAAAAAAAGCTTGGGGAACAAACCGCAAACAAAGAAAATAGCAAAGAGAAATCACAAGAGAAACAAGCCGAAGTTCAACAAAAGTTTGATGAACTTATGGAAAAGCTCGAAAGTGCTGATAAGTTAAACAAAGAGCTTGAAGATCCTTATAATATGGAAGTTGACACCGCTCAATCCAATGAAATAAAAGAACAAATGGGTGAGGCTCAAGAAAATATTCAGAAAGGAAAAGAAAATAAAGCTTCTGAAAATCAAAAAAGTGCAGGAGATAAAATGGAAGATATGGCCAATGGATTATCCATGATGATGGAAGCTGAAATGGAAGAGCGCATGGGAGAAGATGTTGAGCAAATTAAAAATATGCTTGACAATCTTCTTGATTTAAGCTTCGCACAGGAAAACCTGATTAAAGAACTTCATGAAACTTCGAAAAATGATCCTAAAAATGCTGATATCAGGGAACAGCAAGTTGACCTCAAAGATGATTTTAAGATTATTAATGATTCATTATCGGCCATGAGCAAAAGGCAGGCAGCAATAGCCCCATTTGTTGTTAAAGAATCGGGTAAAATAGTAGCACATATAAATAAGGCCCTCTCGTACCTTCAAGAGCAAAACAAGGGTAATGCATCAAGTGAACAACAATACGCCATGACATCGATGAATAATTTGTCTCTGATGTTAAGTGAGTCGCTTGAGCAAATGAAGCAATCCATGCAAATGTCTGGAAGTAAAAAAGGCGGCAGTAAATGTAAAAATCCCGGGAAAGGTAAAACCCCCTCAATGTCGGATATAATTAATCAGCAAAAGGGAATGGGCCAAGGGCTGAAAGGAAAAGCCAAAAAAAGTGGGTTAGATGGCGAAACCGGTTTAAATAGTAAAAGTGAAGAGCTGGCAAGAATGGCTGCAGCACAGGGTGAAATACGAAGAATGTTACAGGAGTTCATTGAACAGCTTGAGGGAGAAGGTGGCAATGGAAGTGCTTTAAATAAACTCGCTGAGGAAATGAAAAAAACTGAGGACGATATTGTAAACAGAAGGGTAACGCAGGAAACTATTGAGCGTCAGAATAATATTGAAACCCGGTTACTCAAATCTCAAAAAGCCTTACAAGAAAGAGAAAAAGAAAAGAAACGTGAGTCGAAAGAAGGCAAAAACCGAAATTCAGGTAACCTAAATAATAAAATTGAGTATAAGCCAACAAAAGCAAATCAGGAGGAAATACTTATTACAACCCCTCTTGAGGTAAGTCCTTATTATAAAAAGTTGTTAAAGGAGTATCTGTACAAACTTGAAAAAGATAAAAAAGATGGTAAATAACAATCAGTCTGTTACTATTGATCTTAAACCTGAATCCATTAGGGATATTGAGTTTTTTGTTGACACAGTGTGCGATCAAGTATTTATTAATGAAACTTACTATGGAAATATACTAATGTCAGTAAGTGAGTTATTCAACTATTTAATCGAAAACAATCAAAATAACAAAATAAATGTAACTTATAATTCTGACTACAAAACCATTAGAATATCCTTTCAACCTATTGATATTCAGTTAATTGCTGGGTTTTCTAAAAAAGTCGGTTTTGAAGAAATCATGCATAAAGATGATGATAGAAAATTGTTTCTTATTCATTCATTAGTCGACAATATCAGTCTTTACAATAACGATACTTTATTATTTGAGTTCGACATCAGTGCTCTGCATAACGATATTTACAAAAAACGTGCAGATTTACTGGCAAATTACTTTAGTAAGCAAACCATATCTGAAAAGGTGCAAAAAGAAAATGATTAGGTTTACTTATCAGTCCTTTAATACTTTTAATAAAATTGATGAGGCCTCAAGCAAAAGGTGGTTAAAATCCGTAATTATTTCAGAGGGTAAAAAAGCAGGAGATATACAATACATTTTTTGTAACGATAATCAACTTCTTATAATTAACGAAAAATTCCTAAATCACAATACTTTTACTGATATAATTACATTTCCAACAACTGAAAATAAAGAAATTATTTCAGGGGAAATTTATATAAGTGTAGAAAGAGTTAACGAAAATTGCATAAAGCATAAGTCAACATTTAAGGAGGAAATTAGCCGTGTTATGGTTCATGGCATATTACACTTAATTGGCTATGTGGATAAACAAATTTCTGAAAAAGCACAAATGAGAAGTAAAGAAGATTATTATTTACATTTGCAAACTAAATTTTCCTAATTGTTCCACGTGAAACAAATTAATATGTTTGAGCAATATGATGTCATAGTGGTTGGTGCAGGTCATGCTGGTGCAGAGGCCGCAGCTGCTGCTGCAAACCTTGGCTCTAAAGTTATGCTCGTTACAATGAATTTACAGCGCATAGCCCAAATGTCGTGTAACCCAGCAATGGGTGGCGTGGCCAAAGGACAAATTGTGAGGGAAATTGATGCACTTGGAGGTTATTCAGGTTTGGTCTCAGACAAAACCATGATACAGTTTAGGATGCTTAATAAATCGAAGGGTCCGGCGATGTGGAGTCCCCGTACACAAAACGATAGGGTACAATTCGCAATTGAATGGCGAAACATGCTTGAAAAAACTCCCAATATTGATTTTTGGCAAGACACCGTAACAAATTTATTAGTTGAAGAAAAAAGGGTAATTGGTGTAGAAACACAAATGGGTCAAAAGATATACGGGAATTCTGTAATACTAACTAATGGAACATTTTTAAACGGTAAAATTCATATAGGTAAAAAATCTTTTGGTGGAGGAAGAATTGGCGACCAAATGTCATTTGGGATAACTGAACAATTAATTAAGTTAGGTTTTAAAAGTGCTCGGTTAAAAACAGGAACCCCTGTTAGGGTAGATGGTCGCACGATCGATTTTTCGAAAATGGAAGAACAAAAGGGTGATGAAGAGCCAGAAGGATTTTCATTTCTTAAAAAAACTAGACTCACCAAACAACGAAGTTGCTGGATTACTTACACATCTACATTAGTGCACGATGAGTTAAAATTAGGATTTTCAGAATCTCCAATGTTTACAGGTAGAATAGAGGGAACAGGGCCAAGATATTGCCCATCAATAGAAGATAAAATAGAACGGTTTTCAGATAAAACCAGACATCAACTATTTGTAGAGCCTGAAGGTTGGGATACTATCGAATACTATATAAATGGATTTTCATCTTCACTTCCCGATCATATTCAATTAAAGGCATTACGAAAAATAGTGGGTTTTGAAAACGCTAAAATTTTTGTGCCAGGCTACGCAATAGAATATGACTATTTCCCACCTACACAATTACATTATTCTCTCGAAACTAAATTAATTGAAAATCTATATTTTGCAGGTCAGATAAACGGAACTACAGGTTATGAAGAAGCGGCAGCTCAAGGATTAATAGCAGGAATTAACGCTAATCTAAGGCAAAATAACAAAAAACCTTTTATTCTAAAAAGACACGAAGCATATATTGGTGTATTAATTGATGATCTAATTACAAAAGGTGTTGACGAACCATATAGGATGTTTACGTCGCGTGCCGAATATAGAATTTTGCTGCGTCAAGATAATGCAGATATTCGATTAACACCTCTGAGTTATAAACTAGGGCTCGCATCAAAAGAACGTTACGAAAAAGTAGTTAAAAAACAAGAGTTGATTAAAGAAATCATAGAATTTACAAAAAAACAGAGTATTAGCCCAGAAGAAACAAATAGTTTACTTCTTGAAAAAGGTACATCCTTGCTAAAACAAAAGGTTAAAATTTCAGATGTTCTACTTCGTCCTCAAATATATGTTAAAGAATTAATTGAAACATCATTGCCATTTAAAGAGTTAGTAAGTGATAATAAATACTCAAAAGAAGTGCTTGATGCTGCAGAAATTTTAATTAAATACGAGGGCTATATTGCAAAAGAAAAAGAGCTTGTAACTAAACTCTCAAAACTTGAAGATACTCCACTGAAATATGATTTTGATTATCATAGTCTAAAATCATTATCTACAGAAGCTCGACAAAAACTTTCAAATATTAAACCAACAACCATCGGACAAGCATCACGAATTAGTGGTATATCACCATCTGACATTAATGTGATTGCTGTTTTTATTGGTCGCTAAAAAATGTTTCACGTGAAACAAAATACACACATAAAACAAAAAGTAGGTTGCCCAATATGTTCAGCTGAGGATATAATACCCTACCTAAAAACAAAAGATTACTTTTTTACACAGGAAGAATTTTCGATAACAAAATGCCAAAAATGTAATTTTGTGTTTACAAACCCTGTTCCGAAAGATCTTTCTGTATATTACGATACGGCGGATTATTTATCGCACAATACCAAAAATGGGGGAATTATATCTAAGGTCTATTCCTTGTTAAGATTCATTAATATAAGACGAAAATATAAACTTGTTTCAAAGTATTGCAAAAAAGGTAATATACTAGACGTTGGATCTGGCACTGGAGAACTATTAAGTTATTTTAATAAAAACAGTTGGGACACAATAGGAATTGAGCCGAATGAAAATGCAAGAAAGTTCTCAAAATTAAACTACAACATTGATGTTTACAATGAAAACAAATTGGATGACTTTGATTTAAAATCTTTTGATGTTATTACAATGTGGCACGTTCTGGAACACGTTCCAGATTTACATAAAAGATTATCACAAATATCAAAAATTATAAAAGATAACGGCACATTAGTTTTTGCTTTACCAAACCTCAACTCTCCAGATTCCAAAAAATACAAAGAGTTTTGGTCAGCATTGGATGTTCCCAGACATCTCAATCACTTTACCCAAGAAACATTTGAAAAATTAATTTCTTATCATAATCTTAGGCTTGTACATGCTGAACCAATGAAATTTGATTCCTACTATGTAAGTATGCTAAGTGAAAAATACTTGAAAAATAAGTTTTTTTATATTTCTGCAATATATAACGGGTTTATTTCAAACATGAAAGCTAAAAAAAATAACAATTATTCCAGCATGATTTTTGTTGTAAAAAAGGAATTATAATTTATATCTAATTTTGATCACAGCATACGACAAAGATTTCAAATAAAATGTTCAATAAACAAAGAAAATGTTCGGGACATATATCATTAAGAAAACAAATTTATATCTGCTGTTATCAGTAGCCTTTCTTATTATATTTTATTTTACTCAATATATTCATAACACCCAGCATTCTTCTGAAACCGAAACAAGCAACATCTCTTATAACGTTGACCATCAGTCTTTTAGACTAATTTCTGGCTTGGGTATTATAAGTCAAATAATTGAAAAAAAACCAAATAATTATTGGGTATCACTGGATAGCGTACTACTAAATACACAAATAATTTGTCTAGTTACTAACAAGGACAGCATTTCGTATTGGAATAAAAGTAGGATAGACCCTGGTGTTTTACCATCCCTTATATCTGATAATAAAATACATTGCACTAAACTAACTTCTGGTTGGTATTTATACACAAGTAATAAGAGTAATGATTATACAGCTTATGTATTTGATTTAATAAGGTCTGATTACCAAATGAATAACGGACTATTAGTTCCAAGTTTTAGTGGAAATTATTCAAATAATAATAATATAAAACTTACATTAGACGAAGATGAATCAATAAATAATATTTATAATTCCTCAGGACAGTTTTTATTTGGTATAATCATTAATCCTAATATCGGAGAACTATATCACACTAACGTACTGGTTCTTTTTTTCTTTATATTATGTTACCTAACATTAATTTTAGGGATATTTTATTTGATCAAAAATTCCGTTATTTATAGCAATAAACCTTCGCTAAAATTCTCCCTATTTGTAATCCTTTCATTAGTAATTTGGTATTTAATAAATAGGTTTAATTTTCCTTATGAACTTAAATCTTCATCATTTTTTGATCCTACTATTTTCAATATACCGCTTACACATTCATATGGAGATTTAATTCTTAACACACTTCATATAGCCATAATATCTATTTCAGCATATCTATTTTTTGGTAAAACCAATCGATTAAGCACTCCAATACAAATTATAATCAGGTATACAATTCTTTGGTGTTTTATATTGATAATTTCATATATATTATATTTTATAACCATTGACCAAAATATATCTTTTCTGGCCGAAGCCACAATAAATTTCAATAATCTATTCACTCCTATTATTATTTTTGTTGGTTTAAATGTTAGTCTATACTTTGCCCTGCTCCCATTTTTAAACCAAAATAGTAACCAGAAAATACCTATTCTTATTCCTTTCATTTTGTCATTTTTTGGATTACTAATTGTATACATTCTTACAAATATTCCAATACTTTTATTATTCACAGTCTTAGGTGTAGTTTTTTCCATAATAATCATTCAACTGTTCTTTTGGAGGCATATTACAGATATGTTTTTTAAACATATATTACTACTAATGATTCTTTCTTCAATGTCTGCCACAGTAATTAACATGGCTTTAAAACAAAAAGCAGATAATTATCAACAACACATTGCTCAAACATTAGCAAAAACTAGTGATGACACTTTTGAAACAACTTTTACTGAGATATCAAATCAAATATATAATGATGATTACCTTATAAAATTAATTTTTTCAGATACTAATACTTTGGATTCTAAAATTGAAGAATACTTACACGACATGTATTTCGGTAGTTTTTCTAATAAGTATAATATTCAGCTTACAATTTGTGGGAGTGATGAATTAATAGAAATACAACCTGAAGGCAAAATTTATAATTGCTCGGACTACTTTAATTCAATAATTAATGAAATTACTTTCCAAACAGAAGACAGTTCTTTGTTTCGATTTAATTCAGGTACAGAAAGCATTTATTATATAAGTAGGATAACCTTATTGGACCCATTAAACAAGAGTTTATCAAGAAATTTATATATAGAATTTGTTTCATCACATGTCCCTGAAGGATTAGGCTATCCAGAACTTTTAGTTGACAGTAAGTCGCAAACTCTAAATCTATCGGAATTTTCGTTTGCAAAATACTCTAACAATATCCTAACTTATAAATTTGGTGATTTTGCATATAACACATACTTCCAGGCGACAAATAATTTCCTATTTAATTCCTTTTTTCATTATAACGAATATCGCCATTTTGCAATTAGTATTTCGCCAGAAACATATCTTATTGTTAGTAGAACACACACATCCATGACAATGAAAATAGTGGTCTTTGCATTGATCTTTATGATATTTTCATTAATTTCAATTATAGCCTACTTTATTATATATGCTAAAAAAGCAATTAATCTTTTCAGACTAAATTTTAAAACACGACTTCAAACTTTTGTAATAGCAACCCTAACAATAACCTTTGTATTAATGGCCGTATCAACCTTAATATATATTGAAGATAGCAGTAAAGAAGATCTGGAAAAACAACTACTGGAAAAAACAAATTCTGTGCTTATAGAACTGCAACATAAGCTGTCAACAGTATCTGATCTCGAAAATGAAGATTCAGAAAATCTACATCAACTTTTGCGTAAGTTTTCACTAGTGTTTTTTTCTGATATAAATCTATATGATAAATCTGGGCTTCTAGTAGCGACTTCAAGACCTGAGATATTTGAAAAAAGTTTATTATCATCATACATAAACCCAGAAGCATATAAGGCCATATTTATTGACAATAAATTAAATTTTATTACAGAGGAAAAAATCGGTGCATTAAGTTATTATTCATCATATGTACCTATCAATCTCAATAATGAATTACCCATAGGAATTGTAAATCTACCATATTTTGCAAGGCAATCTGAATTTACAAAATCATACTACATAATGTTATCGTATCTGATTAATATTTATGTAATAATTGGCATAATCGGTGCTTTAATAGCCATTACATTTTCGAGGTATTTAACTCGTCCATTAGTATTGCTACAGGATAGTATTTCGAATATTAGAATTGACAAGCACAATGAGAAAATAAACTGGAATAAAAATGATGAAATTGGGCAGCTTATTAAGGAGTACAACCGAATGGTAGACAAACTAGAACAAAGTGCAGATCTACTTAAACACTCGGAAAGAGAAAGTGCCTGGAGAGAAGTAGCGAAACAAATAGCCCATGAAATAAAAAACCCGTTAACACCAATGAAGCTAAATGTTCAGTATCTTGAGAAATCATTTAAAAACAAAGACCCAGAATTTGCATCTAAAATTGATTCAATAAGCAAATCGCTTATTGACCAAATAGACACCTTAGATAATGTGGCCGAAATGTTTTCAAATTTTGCAAAATCCAAAAGTTTAGAATTTGAAGAAGTTGATCTTAAAAACAGCCTAAAATCATCAATAAATCTTTTTGATAAGAAATCAAATATCAGCATTAACATCTATTTTGGCGAAAACTGTGATACTCTGATTACATTAGGATTTGAAAAAGATATTTTAAGGGTAATAAATAACCTAATAAAAAATGCTGTTCAGGCGATTGAGAATAATACTTCCGGAATTATTGACTTAAAAGTAAGGCATGATGTTAAGTATATTGAAGTGTCCATTTCTGATAATGGCAAGGGTATACCCGATGACATGAAATCAAACATTTTTCAACCATACTTTACTACTAAAACAAGTGGCACAGGCTTAGGTTTAGCAATAGTAAAAAACATTATGAATGAAATAGGAGGTGAAGTTTACTTCAAATCCAAACTAGGTTCAGGCACAACTTTTATTTTAAGGTTTCCCAATGTAGCAGCTGGAAATTAAGCTATACTAAACCACACTAAATGCATATTTGCAGGAATATATTTGTATACTTTTGATGCCATGAACAAAAACATAAACCCGGTTAAAAAGCTAGCTGGAGAAACTGCCATATATGGTCTTGGAACAATGGTCCCAAGATTTTTAAATTACCTGTTAGTTCCGCTTTATACTATTTATGTTTTTACGAAGGCCGAATATGGACAGGTTACACTACTCTATTCATATGTGGCCATTCTGATTGTGTTATTAACATTTGGAATGGAAACCGCATTTTTTAGATTTGCCAATAAGAGTAAAAACTCCAAGGATGTATTTAACGCTGCAACAACATATATATTAATTGTTTCATTTCTTTTTTTGGTTATAGTATTTGGGTTTGTTGATGAAATCGCCCAATTAATTCAATATCCTTCCAATAGGGAATATGTTCTTTTCACTGCTCTAATTATTGCAATTGACGCAGTTACAGCTTTACCTTTCGCATATTTAAGATATCAGAATAAGGCTCTTAAATTCTCATCAATTAGGATAATTAGTGTTGCAATTACCATTTCATTTAACCTTCTATTTTTAATCGCTATTCCTTTTTACTTTGGAGATAACTATACCTCCCTTCCCATTTACAGAAGCACAAACCTAGTAACATTTGTGTTTATTGCAAATTTTATTGGATCCTTTTCAACTTTGTTAATGTTGGCAAAAGAATTTAAACTTTTTCGCATTAATTTAGATATTAAGTTATTTAAAAAATTGCTTAATTATGGAATCCCTATTCTTATCATATCTATTTCGTTTATGATTACTGAGGTTGCCGATAAAATTTTACTTAAATATTTACTACCAAACAAACTAGAAGCCGATTCCCAACTTGGAATATATTCGGCATGTTATAAGCTTGCAATAATAATGATGTTATTTATTCAAATGTTCAGGTATGCTGCTGAACCATTCTTCTTTGCTGAAGCGAAGAAAAAAAATGCTAAAAAAACTTATAGCCAGGTAATGACATTATTTGTGGCTTTTACATGGTTTATTTTTTTATTAGTTACCCTAAATATAAATTTGTTTAAATACTTTATTGGCGAGGATTTTTGGCCCGGACTTGAAATCGTTCCAATAATTCTTTCAGCCAAACTATTTTTAGGTGTATTTTACAACTTATCAGTTTGGTATAAATTAACTAACAAAACTTTATATGGAGCTATAATTGCAATAATTGGAGGTGTAATTACAATTGTTTTGAATGTAATACTTATTCCAAAATTTGGTTTTATTGGATCAGCCTGGGCAAACTTTGTAAGTTATTTTGCAATAATGACCATATCCTACTTATGGGGAAGAAAGGTTTACCGCATTAATTATGAAATAAAAAGAATACTATTATATTCCATTTTAGCAACGAGTATATATTTTATTGCGTTTTACTTTCTTGTTTTTCAGCCTATTATCAACTATTCACTTACAGCACTACTTTTAATATTTTATGCACTATTTGTAATTTATAAAGAAAAACAATTGAAATATGATTAGTAGCATACTCCCTTTCCTGCAAGTCTATTTTATCGTTTAGCAGCACATTAGGAGTATATAATTATTTAATTTCAATTTTACTTTAATATAGTTTGTTTAGTTCTTATATTTGCATGTATTACAAATACACCATCCTAGCTATGCTGTCATTTTTTAAATCAACAAAGAAAAAAAGCCCAAAAAAGGGTCAGTCACTTTATCACCGTGAGAATTTAATTCAAACCATTGATGAGCTTAATTATGTATTAAGTCATTTAGACTCACCTAAAAATACTAAATCAAAGCTAAATTTACTATTTCAAAATAAAGAATTAGAATCAATTCAAGTTAAAAACCTTGTAGGTGACTTTGGTGAAGAATCATTTTTATTAGAGCCAGATAGTGGCATTCAAGGCCACAAAGTATATTTTTATCGTATATCGTCTGAACACCTCAAGTTTCTTATTCAAATACAATTTGTAGAAGACCAATTTTTCTTTGCGGCAACAAAGGTATATTCTGAATCGCTCCTATCTGATAAAGATAAGCAAAATGTAATAAAACGAATTATCGACAAATATTATCCTGATGCAGATGTCAATACTATAAATTTTAGTATCGAAGATCCAAAAGGAAACATCCTGTTTACTCATGAGGATATATATTATTATTTAAAATATATTGCTAATAATGAAGTTAGTAAAAAGTTAAAAATGCAGTATTCAGGATATGTTAAACCAACATCAGGAGAAGAAATTAAAGATACACTCGATAACTTAATTTAGCATCTTTGCCAAATTATTAATTGAAGTTATTACACTTGGCAGGTATCTATATTCATATTCCGTTTTGCAAACAAAAATGTCATTATTGCAATTTCTATTCAACAGTTTCTCTTAAGTATCGTAATGAGTTTTATAATGCGCTTATAAGGGAAATTGAGTCAAGAATAGATTATTTAGTTACAGAAGAAGTTAACACCATCTATTTTGGTGGTGGCACCCCTTCAATGCTTTCCATACAAGAATTATCAAATATTATCAAGGCATTATATAATACATATAATGTAGCGAACGATGTAGAAATAACCCTTGAAGCTAACCCTGATGATCTTACCAAAGAAAAAATCTATGATATTAAAAAACATACTTCGGTAAACCGATTAAGCATTGGTATTCAAAGTTTTTTTGATGATGATCTAGTATACTTGAATAGAGTCCATAATTCTGATGAAGCCCAAAAATCAATTGAAGCTGCTTTAGTAGCCGGATTTGATAATATTACAATAGATTTAATTTATGGCATTCCAACTTTGACTGATAAGAAATGGAGAGAAAATCTAGTTCGTTTTTTTGATTATGGTATTCCACATCTATCATCATATTCATTAACAGTAGAGGAAAAAACTGCTCTTGATGTATTAATAAAAAAGCAAAAGCTTGCAAATATAAATGAGGAACAAAGTATATCACATTACAAAATATTGATTGAAGAAACAGATAAGAAAAATTTTGTTCATTACGAAATATCAAACTTTGCTTTAGAAGGTTCTTATTCAAAACACAACAGTATTTATTGGTTGGGTGGTCATTATATGGGCCTAGGTCCGTCAGCTCATTCATACAACGGTATAGCCCGTCAATGGAATGTAATGAGTGTTAAACGGTATTGTGAAGAAGCGAATCCGGTAAACATTATAGAAGAAAAAGAAGTACTAACTGTAGATCAGGTATATAACGAATATATACTTACATCATTACGAACTTCATGGGGATGCGATATTGAGCATATTAGCAATGTATTCGGTAATAAATACTATTCTCATTTCTTAAAAAACATTGATAAAGTAATTAAAGAAAATAAAGTAACGTGTACAGGTAATATTTACACATTAACCAGTATGGGGAAGTTATTTGCAGATGGTATTTCTTCGAGCCTGTTTTACGGCTTATAAGCTCTTAGTACCAAATTTAGTTATCAGGTATCCAATTACGGGAGAAAATAGCATGCTAACGAAAAATGACCATTGTACGCCGATTTTTTTCTTCTTTCCGATTGTTTCAGAAATAATCAACGAAAGTGCATACCAAGTAATAAATATGAAAATAATCCAGTATTCGTTCATAGCCTAATAGAAATAAATAAACAAGTAAATAATCGGAATAATAATTCCAAGCACTGCCATCCAAGCTCCGCGTTTAGTTATACCATTTGATCCTCTTGGAATTAGTAAACCTGTTAAACCAAGAATTATTAATGCACCGGCAAAAATATCAGAAAACCATGTCCAATATTTGATAGGGTTATAGTGTAAATAATTTACTTCCCTAAATAATGCTCGCCTCATAGTTTTTTCAATCAGCCCATTTCCACTTTCAAGGTTAATGTAAATTGTTCCATCTTTAATGAAAATTTTTACATATCCATCGCTTGGAAAATAATGACTTTTATAATTATCAGCTTCATCAAAAGGTTCTATAATTTTTCTTAATTCAGCTTTACTGGGTTTTGATTCCGGAGGATCAATTTCAAACTCTTCGCTTGTAACAATATAATTTGGATTCCAATCATCTAAATGATTTATGGCTATACCTGATAAGGCATATATTACAACCATTCCAAAAAATAAATAGCCAAAATCTCGGTGGATAGCTTTATTCCACTTACGCCACTTAAATGCCATTTATAACTTAATATTAATGTTCGTGGTCGCCATTATGCTCACCATCGTGATCATGCTCAATATCGGCATCATCATCATCTACAACTTCGTAAGATGTACATAGTACTGAGTAAAACGAAAGGTGGTCATCTCCTGAATCTTTAATCATTTGACGCAGATTATTTACTTTTTCCATTTCTTCAGTCATATCAGCACCTTCGCCGCCTTTTTCAACAGTACCTCCAAGATGTGATCCCTCGCCTTTATCATCAGCCATATCACTGCCTGACATAATTTCTTCTTCCCATTCTCTGAGGTAATCTTCATCTATTCTCTGTTCTTCAACAAGACCGATTAAGATTATTTTATTACCCACAAGCTCAGCGTTAAAAGCAGCAATTTCTTCATCAGGAGTAATCTTGATTCTGGCCTCAGAATCTTCGCTTACAAGAAACATTCTTTGTCCACCATGAGTACAAATATGGTCAACAGTTCCCTTCATTTTAATTTTCTTACCTACATAATTTCCAGCCTGATCGTCAAATTCGGCAACCATTATAGGTGTTATTTCTTCAACCACAACAACTTCTGTTGCATTTTCATTCGATTGATTTGATTTGTTAGCATTTTCGCAAGATGTTACGAACAATGCAATTACAGCGATAAATAATAGATATTTTTTCATAATTTTAATTATTTTTGGTTGGGCGAAGATAGTATTTATCTGTGAAACCATGCATATTAAATATACAAAATTTAATGTTCTATTCTTGATCAGAAGTGATACTTATTCCATCATATTTCACTTCTTTACCACCAGAGTATGAAATGATTATTAAAAGAACGGAATTATCATCAAATTTTTTCCAATCGCCAGTTTTTCTTCCCATTACATAATTACCTTGTTTCTTTATTTTTCCATTATCCCAATACCAGGTATGTTCTCCATTTGGATTATCGTCTACATACCTGCCTTCAAACCTAATATTACCTTCGGCATAGTATGATTTCCATAAGCCATTGCGCATATCGTCAACATATTCTCCTTCATCTTTTGAATCGCCCACCTGATATATCCAATGCCCTTCTCTTTTGCCTTCCAGATAATCTCCCTGAGTAATTACATTTCCTTCTTTGTCGTATTCCGTTAACAAACCATCTGGTAATCCATTATAAAATTTTTCTTCACGGAGTAGTTTACCATCGCTATAGTACCAGTACCATGTACTATCAGGCTGGTTATTAATGTATTTTCCTTTTTCTTCAAGGTTACCATTTTTGTAATAGTATTTCCAGTACCCATCTTTAAAATCGTTGGTATAATTACCTTCGGCTTTAAGGTTACCATCATCGTAATATTCTTTCCAATTTCCTTGTTTTTGTCCGGCATCAGTAAAAATACCTTCTTCCACAATTTTCCCATAACGAAAAATATATGATTTTTCAACTACTCCTTCTTCATTATATTCTCTTCTAACTCCTTCTGGAACACCATCTTTTGTGTAAGTAGCCACAACTTTAACTTTTCCATTTGGATAATAATCGGTTCTTACATCCAACTTTTGTAATTCTTCGGCTTTTTCAAACTTCTCACCATCAACATACTTTGTCGCGGATAATAAATTACCGTCCAGATCATATTCTTTAAAATAGCCATGCTTTAATCCATGCTTAAAGCTACCTTCCATAATTACCACTGACTCATCATCACTGAACCATCGCCAATTACCATGGGGCATTTTTTCCGAATCATATCTGTTTATTCTCGATCTGTCAGTTATATATCCGCGCTTATAGGTAATTAACTGAACAATATTTCCATTTAGATCATATTCATGGGAAATACCTTCTTCAAGTCCATTTACAAAGGGTGTTTTTAATTTGATTTTATTATTGGGATACAAAACAATAGTATTGCCTTGTTTAATATCATCAACAAAATTTTCCTTAACTATTTCATTTCCCTGATAAGTAATTCGAAACCCATTTTTCTTGCCAGCTTTGTAGTTAATTTCAAGTATTATCTTTCCTTCTTCATCATAAAATTTCCAAAGACTATCCAACTCAAATTCACTACGATTTCCTTCCGACTTAACAATGCCATTTGAATAATAATTTTTCCAATACCCATCAGGTTTTCCATTTAGCATGGTTCCTTCACTAATCTTTAGGTTATCTTCACCATAAAAAATATTGTACCCATTTGGGTTAATTTTTGTATTATCCTGTGAATAAACTGACAGAGAAATAAAAAAAATAAAGAATAATAATATTTTGTTTTTAATGCTCATTTTAATTTCCAACACTTCTTCCCTTAAGAACTCTACGTTTTTTTTCAAAGTTCAAAATATACTCTTTATTAACCAATAACGTTGTATTACTACTTGACGGAACAATGAAATAATTAGCTGTGTCATACACTATACATCCATAGCTATCTTTCCAATTATCAGCTGATATTTGATACTTATTATTTTCGTTTAAGTCGAATCGAAGATAACGTTTTTCACCAGTTTCGAAGGCAACATTCAAAAACTCAGGTCCTTTTTTAATAGCAACTCCTTTTGTTCTTTTAGGAATAATTACTTCCTCAAAATACTCACCATTTTCGAGTCTGATAGTTCCTTTGGCAATTTGGGTTTCTTCCTTAGATAAATTTCTAAGCAAGGTTATTTTTTCCGAATTATAAAATTGAACCTTTTCAACTTCCAATTTACTTTCGTTTAAATCGTTACGTATATCTTGTGTAAAAAATATTAAATTTGAACATGACGATATTACCATCGAAACGAGTATAAAAACAACGATAACTAATTTTTTTTTCATAGCATTAAATGATTTTGAGTTTCTTCGAAATATCAAGCATTCTCAATATTGGCTTATTTGCGAGCTCCATAATTTCTTTATCCATATTAATTGATGGAGTTTCATTTTTCAAAGCTAAGTATAATTTTTCCAGAGTGTTTAATTTCATATATGGGCAATCGTTACAACTACAAGTGCTGTCGGATGGAACTATTAAAAATTCCTTTTCCGGAGATAATTTTTGCATCTGGTGAATAATGCCAGATTCGGTAGCAACAATATATTTTTTATGTGAATCAATCTGGGTAAATTTTATCATACCAGTTGTAGAACCAATATAATCGGCTAACTCAAGCACAGGAGCATTACATTCGGGATGAGCAATAATACTAGCATCGGAATTATCCTCTTTCATTTTTAAAATTGCTTCTGTTGATAGAATATCGTGTACCTCACAAGTTCCATTCCATAATAACATATTACGGCCTGTAATGCGGTTAATATATCCTCCCAGATTTTTATCTGGCGCAAAAATAATTTTTTGATCTTTTGGCAACGATTCAACAATTTGAACTGCATTACCGGATGTACACACAATATCGGTAAGAGTTTTAATTGCTGCTGTTGTGTTAATATACGAAATAACAAGATGATCAGGGTGACTATTTTTAAAATTTAAAAAATCATCATAGGGACAAGAGTCGGCCAATGAACAACCTGCTTCCATATCTGGAAGAACAACTAGTGTTTCGGGATTTAACATTTTTGCAGTTTCGGCCATAAAATGCACACCGGCAAAAACAATCATATCAACATCAGCTTCGGCAGCTTTTTGTGCTAGTCCCAAACTATCACCAACATAATCTGCCAATTCTTGAATTTCGGGTATTTGATAAAAATGCGCAAGAATTAAAGCATTTTTTTCTTTTTTAAGTTTTAGTATTTTTTCTCTGTAATCCATTTCTTTTTAAAATAATCCTTTACTAAAATATATAAAAATCGATA
>JABMPH010000483.1 GCA_013203805.1 Bacteroidota bacterium
CGTTAAATGTTAGAAAAAATTATTGACTTTAGCCTTAAAAACAAACTAATTGCAATCCTATTTACATTCACAATTGCTGCATTTGGATTATATGCTATACTAAAAATTCCAATTGGAGCTGTCCCCGACATAACTAATAATCAGGTTCAGGTTATAACAACTTCCGGAAACCTCTCAACTCAGGAGATTGAACAATTCATTACCACACCCATTGAACTTGAAATGGCCAACTTACCAGGCGTAGTTGAAATTCGATCAATATCTAAATTTGGCTTATCGGTTGTTACAATTGTATTTGAAGAAAACATAGGCACATATTTGCCGCGTCAGCTTATTGCTGAAAAAATTAAAACAGCCTCAGCTAATATCCCCGAAGGATTTGGTACTCCGGAGATGGGACCCATTACAACTGGTTTAGGTGAAATATATCAATATATAATTGATGTTAAACCGGGTTATGAAGATAAATATACACCAATGGAACTACGAACAATTCAGGACTGGATTGTAAAACGAAATCTCTCAGGAATCAAAGGTGTTGTGGAAGTAAACAGTTGGGGTGGCTACTTAAAACAATACGAAATAGCAATCGACCCTCAATTAATGCGAAGCTTAAATGTTACCATGATGGAAGTATTTAATGCGTTAGAGTCGAATAACAGTATCTCTGGTGGTGCATATATTGAAAAATCCAACCAGAGTTATTTCATCCGTGGTGATGGACTTGTTAAATCGCTATCGGATATTGAGAACATTGTTGTTAAGAATGAAAGTGGAATACCTATATTAGTAAAAAATCTTGCAAAAGTACATTTTGGATATGCCAATAGATTTGGAGCAATAACCGCCAATGGAGAAGGCGAGAAAGTTCTTGGTCAAATAATGATGCTTAAAAATGCAAATTCCAAACAAGTAATTAAAGAAGTAAAGGAACGCGTTGCAGAGGTTCAAAAAACACTTCCTGAGGGGATATTTATAAATCCCATTCTCGAACGTAGTGAACTTATTTCTAAGACTTCTTTTACAATTGTTGAAAACCTATTACTAGGATGCATAATTGTAATCATCGTGGTTTTTTTATTATTAGGCAACGTACGTTCAGCCTTGGTAATTGCCTCAATGATACCACTTTCGTTACTTTTTACTCTTTCGATGATGTACATTTTCGGAATTGATGCAAACCTTATGAGTTTAGGAGCTCTCGATTTTGGTATTATAATAGATGGTGCAGTTATTATTGTAGAATTTATTGCCATCAGAATAACCTCTAACAAATTAGAAATTAATAGTTTACCAGGAGCTAAAAAACAAACACTCATAGATAATATCACCTTCAACGGAGCATCAAAGATGATGAACTCTGCCGTTTTCGGACAAATAATCATTCTAATTGTTTTCATCCCAATACTATCATTACAAGGTGTGGAAGGAAAAATGTTTCATCCAATGGCTCTTACTTTTAGCTTTGCGATTATTGGGGCAATGATTCTTGGACTAACATGGCTTCCAGTTGCTGCATCATTATTCTTAAAGCCCGAAAAAGAAAATAAAAAAGGTATTTCGCATTGGATAATGCAACTAGCATATCGTTCATATACTCCGGTAATTAGATGGTCGTGTAATAACAAAAGTTGGGTACTGGGAGCTGCATTGTTTTCACTATTATTAACAGGCTATGTTTTCTCCAATATGGGAGGAGAGTTTGTACCTACCCTTGATGAGGGTGATTTTGTTATTCAACCTGTACTAAAAACCGGGACATCTCTTACCAAAACAATTGAAATGTCGACAAGGATGGAACAGATTCTAATTGATAATTTTCCAGAAGTTGATCAAATTGTAAGTCGAATTGGAGCCGCCGAAGTTCCTACTGATCCTATGTCGATGGAAGAAATTGATGTTATTATCAAACTTAAACCACGAAGCGAATGGGTAAGCGCTAATAGCAAAGAGGAGTTGGCTGATAAATTTAAAGAGGCACTCTCAATACTTCCAGGTGTTGAATACGAGTTCACTCAACCCATCGAAATGAGGTTTAATGAACTAATTACAGGTGTTAGATCGGATATTGCAATTAAAATTTTTGGAGAAGATCTGGAATATTTATCCAAAAAGGCAATCGAAATTAAAAACCTAATATCAAATGTCCCTGGAGCAGCCGACATAGTTATTGAAAAAACAGAAGGACTACCACAAATGAGTGTGATATATAATCGAAATAAAATTGCCTATTATGGATTAGACATACAAACATTAAACAGATACTTATCAATGGCTTTTGGCGGTGAAATTACCGGCAGTGTTTTTGAAAAGGAAAAACGCTTTGATATGGTTGTTAGATTGCACGAAAAAAACCGTATGGATATTAACAATATACGGCAATTACAAATACCACTATCAAATGGTGAACAAATACCACTTAAAGAAGTGGCCGAAATAACACTAAATACTGGACCGGCAAAAATTTCACGTGAGAACACCCACCGCCGGGTTGTAGTTAGCGTTAATGTACGTAACCGAGATTTACAATCGGTTGTGGAAGATATAATATCTAAAGTTGATAAGGATGTGCTCCTCAAACCTGGAAATTATATTGAATACGGCGGGCAGTTTGAGAATCTTCAGAATGCTACAAATAGACTAATATTCGCAGTCCCATTAGCCCTGCTACTTATATTCCTATTTCTGCATTTTGCCTTTAAATCCCTAAAAGATGCAATTATGATTTTTACGGCAGTTCCACTTTCAACTGTTGGTGGTGTGTTCTTCTTATACTTTAGGGGGATGCCATTTAGTGTTTCGGCGGGAATTGGCTTCATCGCTTTGTTCGGAATTGCAGTTTTAAATGGGATTGTACTAATTGAACATTTAAAAGATCTAAAAGAAAAAGGAATGACAAATATGAGGGAGCTAATTTTACAAGGCACAACTGACCGCCTCAGGCCTGTGATGCTTACTGCTGCTGCTGCTGCAATGGGGTTCCTTCCAATGGCCATATCAACAGGGGCAGGTGCTGAAGTACAACGCCCATTGGCCACTGTAGTTATTGGTGGCTTAGTTACATCCACTATGCTTACAATGATAGCTTTACCACTTCTATTTGAGCTATTCCACAACGTAGTTAGTATTCGGTTATGGCCTCCAAAACTAGTTAGGGCTAAGGGTGTTATGATTATGATATTTTTAATGTTTGCGACTACAATCTCCATTGGACAGTCGAAACAACTAACACTTAAAGATGCTATTTCAATTGCCAACCAAAATAATAGCGAACTTGTGGCATATAATCTTAAAGTTGAAGAAACAAAGGCGCTTAAGCATACTGCCTTTTCAGTTGATAAAACATTAATATATTACGATTTCGATCAAAATAATATAGCTGATAATGGTTATCCACTTAATGTATTTGGGGTTGAACAAGGGTTCAGTTTTCCAACGGTATATACATCGCAAAATAAGTTAAACAAACAGAGTATTACAATTTCAGAAAATGAACTATATCAAAAAAAGTTGAGCATTGAAAAAGAGGTTTCAAAATCGTATTATTTAATACAATATTTATTAACTAAACAAACTGTTTATTTAAAAATTGACAGCTTAGTAATAAGGTTTTTAAGCAACTCTGAATTCCGATATAATCAGGGAGATATAAGCTACCTCGATTTGCTAAACGCCAAAGCAAAACATCAACAGGTTAAAATTAAAGTGAGTAATATAAAGTATAACTTACAAATTGAGTATCAAAAGCTGAGTGCTACTATACAATACGATAGTGCTTTTTCCATATCAAATGAAGAGCTTAAGCTAATTCCCATCACCAAACGTAATATAGAATATAACTCGGGTTATAAATTAATGAAACTGCAAACCAGCTACCAAACTAAGATGCTAAAACTTGAACAAAACAAGTTGCTCCCCGATATATCTTTAGGTTATTATATAGGGTCAAATCAGCATGCAAATTCCGAAAATTACCAAGGCGTTATGGTTGGTCTGGGGTTGCCAATATTTTTTGGCGAACAAAAGGCAAAAATTAAAGCCAACAAAATAGCTATTAATGTCAGGAAAAATCTTGAGACATATTACCTGTCGAAAGCCCAAGGTAAATATGCTGAACTTAATAGTGAACTTATGAAATATAACGAATCCATAGCTTACTATAATATTTCAGGAAATGAGCTCAGCAAAGAGATTATCAGATCGTCACAAAGAAGTTTTGAACTAGGGGAGATAGACTTTTTTGAGTACGTACTAAGTGTAGAAAACGCATTAAGTCTAACTTTAGATTACCTTGAAAATGTTTCGAACTACAATCAAATTGCTCTGGAAATAAATTACTTAACGAAATAAAAGTATTGCAATGAAAAATAATAATTATATAAACGTTCTAATAATTGTGATAATCTTCATCTCATTTAGTTGCTCAAATAATCAATCAAATGAAGCAGAAAACTATGTTGAAGATGATAGTCGCATTCAAATTACAGTAGGACAATTTGAATCTGACCAAATGAAACTTGGCGAATTATCAATACAACCTTTTGAGGAGTTAGTTGCTTGTAACGGAATTATTAATGCACCTATCGATGGAATTGCTCATATTAGTGCCCGGATTTCAGGAATAGTGGAGTCCATCAACTATAATATCGGGGAACACGTACTTGCCGGCGAAAAATTATGTACCATATCGAGTAGCACCCTTATAGCAATCCAACAGGATTTTCTGGAAACTTCGGCTAACCTTGAAAGGCTGAAAATTGATTTTGAACGAAGCAAAGCACTCTATAATGAAAATATTGGAGCAAAAAAGGACTATGTATCGAAGGAAAGCATGTACAAGGCAATGTCGGCTAAATATCAATCGTTGAAAATGCAATTGAAACAACTTAATCTAAGCATAGAAAAAATAGATAAAGGTGATCTCTATACAACATTTTCTATTTTGGCTCCAATTTCTGGATATATTACAAATATGAATATGGTTATGGGCAGTTACATTGAGCCTCAAATACAAACAATGGAAATTATTGATACTGACAAGCTTCAATTGCAACTCTCTGTTTTTGAAGATGATATTAGCAATGTATTACCCGGACAAAAAGTAAATTTTAAACTCCTTGGCGAGTCAATTTATAATCATCATGGTGTACTCCAATCCATTGGAAAGACCATTAATACTAATTCAAAAACAGTACATTGTACTGCTAAAATAATTGGAGATGAGAACTATAACTTTACAAATGGATCATACGTTGAAGCAAATATTATTGTTAAATCCAGTAAATCACTTGCCCTTCCATCTGAAGCCGTAGTAAAACATGGCGATAACTATTATATACTGGTTGTTGATCAGTTTATTGAAGACACTTATTATCTCCGTAAAGAAAAAATTGAAATCGGAAATGTATGTAGTGGCTACACCGAAATTATCCACAGTGGACCTGTTAATAATATTGTTATTCAAGGTATATATAATTTACAAATGGACTAAGAGACTGTCTAAATTTAGCCATATTGTATCAGGGCAAACACATCTAAATTTCTTTGTGAAACTAAGTGACTCCTTTTCGTACCTTCTATGTTATTAAGTTCATATTATGGAGTGTTGGTGAAATAGTAGTGGGGTATAGTTATGTCAATAAACAAATGAACTATAACAACCAAAAAAAAAACAGAATTACTTCATCATTTGGGATTGTATTTTCATAACTCCAATACTCCATGATTCCCCAATATTTTTCATGTATAACAGTCAATACATAACCAACATCAAAGAAGGTGGATTTCAAATATATATTAAAACACTGATCACCTGATAAATAAAACCAATTGAACTAACTAATATGCTTTATATGAATATTAATGAGGTCTTTGTAATTATCTGAATTAAAGCCTAACAACCCTCTCAAGTACCTCACCAACAAGATTCCTCATACTCTCTTTATAATTCGGGTTAAATTCATCAGTAATTCGATTGGCAATAATATCGCACACAGTTAATGCGTTGTGCCCCAACATTGCCGACAGAACATAAAGAGCCGAAGTTTCCATTTCAAAATTGGTAACTCTGGCATTATTATAAGTGAATGCACTTGCTCGGTCAACTATCGTTCGATCAGTCACCTTAAGTCGTAACTCACGTCCCTGAGGTGCATAAAATCCCGGAGCCGTCAAAGTAATGCCTTGCCGCCAGCCATATCCAATTTTCTCAAGAAGGTAATCAGACGCTTTTATTCCGTATGGTCTGGGAAGATTTCTATCCCAATTTAGATTCTTAATAAAACTGTCCGTCAACTCTTTATCAATAACTTCTAATCCCCTTTTGTAAAAATACGCAAGCCCATCTAAGCCTAATCCATATTCAGAAACAATGGGTGAATTAACAACGGGGATATCAGCTTGAAGGGCTCCGGATGTGCCAATTCTTATAAGATTTAGCACCGTCTTTTCTGACTTCTCCATCTTAAGTTTTAAATCAATATTGAATAATGCGTCCAACTCATTTACAACAATTTCAATATTATCAGGTCCCATACCTGTTGACATTACCGACAATCTTTTACCCTTATAAATTCCGGTAATAGTGTGTATTTCTCGATTATGCTTTTTCAACTCTATTGAATCAAAAAAGGTAGCAATCAGTTCCACCCTACCCGGATCACCAACAAGTATAATAGTTTCGGCTAAATAACCTGGAGACAAATTTAAATGATAGATGGAGCCATCACTATTTAGCACAAGCTCCGATTTATTGTTTGTTGACATATACTAACTTAATAAAAGAAATAAGTAATTTTGCAAAGATACGATTTAGCTAACTAAGGTGAAACTGTTTAGCTTAACATGTTAATTAGAAATTAATTTTAGATTAATACAAAATTCATTTCAATGTAAAATTATGTCACTACACTTGCATTCTCTAAAATAAGACACTATTATGGAAAACGATTCACATACACTTCTTGTCCCAATTGATTTTAATGAACAATCAATGTTTGCAATGGAACGCTCATACGTACTTGCACCTTTTTTAAAACTAAACATAGTATTATTATATGTTTATGAAGAAACCGGAATAAGCGCTTCGCTAATATCACCAGAAGTAGTAAGCAAGAAGATTCATAAAAAACTCGATGTACTGGCCTCTGTAGCTCAGAAAAAATCAGGAATGCAAGTAACAACTGTTGTTAAAAAAGGGAAGGTATATTCTCAAATTATTGCAACATCCAAAGAAGTTAATGCAAGTTTTATCCTCATGGGCACTAACAATTCATCCGAAAATATTCGTATGGATAAAAACAGCATTGGATCAAACACATTAAAGGTTATTCGTCAATCTAGTGTCCCGGTGATTACAATTAATGGCAAAAAAATATCCCGATTTGTACATAATATACTACTGCCTCTGGATCTTACAAAAGAAACACGTCAAAAAGTAACATATGCTATTGATGTTGCAAAGTCATTTGGAGCAGGAATTACTGTTATTTCAGTGCTATGGTCGAAGAAAGACAAAGACACCAGAGATGAACTTACCCAACAATTGAAACAAGTGCAGTGGTTTATTGAGGACTCAAAAATCAGATGCACCAGCGAGCTTATTGAAACTTCAGGAGGAGAAAGAATGTTGGCCCCTCGAATTTTGAAATATGTTGAAGAAAAAGGAAACATCGATTTGATTATGGTAATGACCCAACAGGAAAACAAATTGGTAGAATTCTTTTTAGGATCGGCAGCACAGTCGATAATTCGTATGTCACAGGTTGCTGTTATGTCAATCACTCCTGATGAAGTTGGTAATGAGCAGCTTATTTTTTAAGAAGAATGTCGGAGATAAAAGCTGAAATCATCAGCATTGGTGATGAACTATTAATTGGCCAGGTTGTGAACACCAATGCATCATGGATGGCAGTAGAGCTTAACAAATCAGGTATTAAGGTTGGTAAAATTACGGCAATTAGCGATAATGGGCAGGAGATAGTTGATGCCATTGCCCATGCTGAAAAAAGTTCTGAAATAATATTACTAACAGGTGGTTTGGGTCCAACCAAAGATGATATCACGAAGAACGTGCTTGCCGATTATTTCGGATCAAAAATTATTTTTCACGAGCCAACATTCAAACATATAAAATCACTTTTTAGTAAGAGAAATTATAAAGTTACCGAAGTAAATAAACATCAGGCTTTAATTCCTGACAACTGTATCCCACTTCACAACAAAAATGGAACTGCCCCCGGTATGTGGTTTGAAAAGGATGACAAAGTAATAGTTTCAATGCCGGGTGTTCCTTTTGAGATGAAAGGACTTTTGATAGACGAAATTATTCCCAGACTTAAAGAGAGATTCAACCTAAGCCATATTTACCATCGAACAGCTATGACAACAGGGATTGGTGAGTCGATGTTAGCAGAAAAAATTGCTGATTGGGAAAATAGTCTACCGGATTATATCAAACTTGCATACTTGCCTCAACCGGGAATTGTAAGATTACGACTATCTGCTACAGGAAATCACAAAGAGAATATTGAAAAAGAGGTTGATGATTATTGCAATAAGTTAATTGATATAATACCGGATATTATTTTTGGATGGGATGACATTTCGATTGAAGAGGTTATTGGAAATCAACTAAAGAAAAGAGGTTGTACTATTTCAACGGCAGAGAGTTGCACGGGAGGCTATATTGCGCATTTGATAACAAGTATTGCAGGTAGTTCAGAATACTTTGCCGGGTCGGTAGTTTCATATTCAAATGATGTAAAGGAAAATGCACTTGGTGTTGACAAAAATATAATTGATTTAAACGGGGCAGTTAGCCAAGAAGTAGTTGAACAAATGGCCCTGAGTGGAAAAAAACTTCTGAAAACTGATTATTGTTTGGCAACTTCAGGCATTGCCGGGCCCTATGGCGGCACCGACGAAAAACCTGTCGGCACCGTTTGGATAGCATTGGCAACTCCTGATGATGTAATATCCAAACTTTTTCATTTTGGGGAACACCGAGGCAGGAATATTAGAAGATCGGCACTTAGTGCTTTGGAGATGCTAAGAAGAGAATTACGACTAATACAAAAAGCCACAGCAAAATAATGTGATGTGGCTATTCAATTATACTCAAAGCTCTATTTATATCTCTGCGCTTTGTGTTTGAATCTGCCTGTCAACTTTTTTAAACAATCCCTGAAGTACTTTTCCAGGACCAACTTCGGTTATATTATTGGCACCATCGGCAATCATGTTTTGCATAATCTTTGTCCACCTTACGGGTGATGTTAGCTGGGCAATCAGGTTTCTCTTAATTATCTCACCATCATTAACCGACTGTCCGGTAACATTTTGATATATTGGACATATACCTTTGCTGAATTTCACGGAATTAATCGCTTCTGCTAATTCAATCCTTGCAGGTTCCATTAGTGGAGAATGAAATGCGCCCCCAACTTTTAGTGGAAGAGCCCGTTTTGCACCTGCTTCTTTACACTTTTCAATGGCTTGATTTATTCCTTCTACCGATCCTGAAATCACCAATTGGCCCGGGCTATTATAATTAGCTGGCACCACAATATCACCAATACTACTACAAATTTGTTCAACAACGCCATCATCTAAGCCTAATATTGCAGCCATTGTAGACTCTTCCATCTTACATGCTTTTTGCATTGCATCTGCACGTTTTGCAACCAACTTCAAACCATCTTCAAATGACAGGGTTCTATTTGCAACAAGTGCTGAAAATTCACCTAGTGAATGTCCGGCAACCATATCAGGTTTAAAATCATCACCTAAAACTCTGGCAAGAATTACTGAATGAAGAAAAATAGCAGGTTGTGTTACATTTGTTTGTCTTAGGTCTTCTTCAGTACCATCAAACATCAAGTCAGTTATATTAAACTTTAATATACTGTTTGCTTTGTTGAATAGTTCCTGGGCTTTAGTAGAATTATCGAATAGTTCCTTGCCCATACCTACATATTGTGCTCCCTGTCCGGGAAAAACATATGCGTTCATATATTATATATTTGATTAATAACGTTTTACTACTTCCTGTTGCCAAAAAATCGGAGCAAAAATAGGAATAAATTTATAAAGTCGAGATAAAGAGTTAATGCACCCATTATTGTTACTTTCCTGGCAACCTCTGTCCCAAGAGAAATCTCCGATCCAATACGCTTTAATTTTTGCACATCGTAAGCAGTTAATCCTGTAAATACAAGCACTCCAATAAAACTAATAACATATTGCATTGTTTCACTCTGCATAAACAAATTTACAACTGAGGCGATAATAATTCCTACCAACCCCATCATCATTATACTACCAAACTTGGTTAAATCTGTTTTAGTTGTATAACCAAGTATTCCCATAAACCCAAACATTGCAGCTGTAATTACGAAAGTGCTTGCAATTGAAGGCAAAGTATAAACCATAAATATAAAACTAAGGCTCATTCCCATCAAAGCTGAGTAAATAATAAAAATAAGCACTAGTGATGAAGCACTAAGCTTTTGAAATCCCATCGACATTAATAATACCAATCCTAAAGGAGCAAGCATTACAATCCACCCCATCATATTCATACTTCCGGTTTGCGGATCGAATAGTATGTTCATTAATGAAGGATTAGATGCGAACATCCACGAAACAAGAGCCGTTATCGAAAGGGCTAAACCCATCCACATAAAAACTCCTGAAAGGAAGGTTTTAGCAACCGGTATGGCATCAGTTCTACCGGCATAGTCTATTTGATTATTTGTATAATTCATATTTTTTGTATTATTATTAAACGCATATGTTGATTCAATATTTTACCCATAATAAAATTTAGTATTGGAATTTTTGTATTGATAATTCAGCAATCAAATTTAACGTAGAAATGATTATTACGATAGGTTCGAAGAAATCAGACTGATAAATTCTGCTCTTGTTTCTGCTCTTTCAAAGGCCCCTGTAAAGTCTGATGTTGTTGTTACCGAGTGTTGCTTTTGTACTCCACGCATAGACATACATAAGTGTTTTGCTTCAATAACAACGGCAACTCCCAATGGGTTTAGTGTGTTTTGAATTGCATTTTTTATTTGCGTAGTAAGTCGTTCCTGTACCTGAAGTCGTCGTGAATATGCTTCCACAACACGCGCAATTTTGCTTAATCCTGTTATGTACCCATTTGGAATATAAGCAACATGTGCTTTCCCGATAAATGGTATCATATGATGTTCACACATCGAGAAAATTTCAATATCTTTTACTATTACCATTTGCTTGTAATCTTCCTTAAATTTTGCCGATAATAATATCTCTTCCGGATTATGATCATAGCCCTGTGTTAAAAATTGTACAGATTTAGCAACACGATACGGAGTCTCCAATAGTCCTTCTCTATCAACATCTTCACCTAATAAACTTAGTATTTCACGATAATGGTATTGTAGTTTTTTTAGATTTTCAGGATCGTATTTTTCAATCTTTTCATAACCCAGCAACTCGAGTGGTTTTTTCATTTCTTCCATATTTAATTACTATGTCAAAAAAAATGCCAACAATTGTAATTTGTCATTATTAATTGGAGATTATTATTTCCCATTATATTCAACGTAATTATTTTCCGATTCAACAACCTTAACACAATGAAGCTCTGCACCTAACTCTCTCACACTTTCATCTAACTCATTCCAAATACCAACTGCCAAATTTTCCGTTGATGCGAGTTTATCCTTCATAAAATCAACCTCGAGGTTTATATTTTTATGGTCAAGTTTCACAATAACTCGTGATTTAATTAGCATACTTAGTGTTTTTAAGTTTACTAAAAATCCAGTTTCCTTGTTAATTTCACCTCTAACGGTAACAAATAACTCATAGTTATGACCATGCCAGTTTGGGTTCGAGCATTTTCCAAATACTTCTAAATTTTTTTCATCTGTATAATCAGATCTGAATAATCTGTGGGCTGCATTAAATCTTTCTCTACGGGTTATGTATATCATCGAATTGGATTAAGGTTCAAAAATAATGTTTTTTTGGAATTCTACTTTCAGGTCACGATCCACCTAAAAGGCTGAAATGGTCATTTATATTATATTTGCTTTACAAATTTTGTAAACAGATTGAAAAAATGAGATATTTCCCAATTGATAACAAAATGTTTATCGAAAATCGAAAACGTTTTGTTGAATTATTACCTAAAAATTCGGTTGCTGTTTTTTATTCCAATGATCAACAACCCAGGAATGGGGATCAATATTTTAATTTCCGACAGCAATCCGACTTTTTCTATTTAACAGGCATTGATCAGGAAAAAAGCATTCTTGTGCTAGCTCCTGATATGAAAACCAATATGTTAAGAGAAACGCTTTTTATAATAAAAACAAATGAAAAAATTGCAATTTGGGAAGGTCATAAATACACAATGGCTGAAGCCAGGGAAACCTCAGGCATAGAAAATATCTATTGGATAGATGATTTTACTTTGATTCTACGTGAAATAATGTCTATTACCAATGATGTATTCTTAAATAGAAATGAATACTCAAAATTCTTTCCTGAAGTTGAAGATAGAAATCAGCGTTTAGGAAATGAACTTAAAAAAGAATTTCCATTACACAAATATCATCGATCAGCTCCGCTATTAACGCGATTGAGATTAGTCAAATCCAATTATGAGATTAACCTAATTCAGCAAGCGTGTAATATCACAAATAAGGCTTTCAAAAGAGTTCTATCAACCACATATCCAGGATGTTATGAGTTTGATATTGAAGCTGAAATTAGCCATGAATTCATAATTAATCGAGCAAATGGACATGGTTACTCACCAATAATTGCCTCCGGGAAAAACTCATGTGTTTTGCACTATGTTGAAAATGATAATGAATGTAAAAATGGTGATCTGCTCCTATTCGATTTTGGTGCTGAATATGCCAACTACTCAGCTGATATGAGTCGCACTATACCTGTAAACTCCAAATTTACTACACGACAAAAAGACTGTTACAATGCGGTATTAAAAGTATTAAAGAAGGCTATATTACTGTATGTTCCAGGCAACACCATTAATATCATTAATGAAAAAGTAAATTTGATGATGGAAAATGAGATGATCAAACTCGGTCTATTTTCTCTAGAAGATATAAAAAAACAGGATCCTAATTCACCAATTTACAAGAAATACTTCATGCATGGTACTGCCCACTTTTTAGGATTGGATGTTCATGATGTTGGGGACAAGGAGGAGCCATTTAAACCCGGAATGATATTAACCTGTGAGCCCGGTATATATATCCCGGAAGAAAATATTGGCATAAGGCTTGAAAATGATATTCTCGTTACCGAAGGTGAACCAATTAACCTAATGGTAGACATTCCTATTGAGGTTGATGAAATTGAATTATTAATGTCAGGGAAATAAGCATAGGCAACACTATAATAAAATCATACCCATAAACCAAACACAGTGAAAAAAATCAAAATCATTACTCTAATAATCAGTATTCTATTGTCAATAAATACAATTGCACAATCCGACTCTGTTGTGCAGAAAATCATAGAAATTGGCACAACCGACAACCAAACCATGGATCATTTGGATATCCTCTGCAACCGATTCGGAGGTAGACCAATTGGATCAGATGCGTATGAAAATGCTGCTCTCTGGGCAGCCAGTAAATTTAAAGAGTGGGGAATGGAGGTAGAGATGGATGAAGTTGGTGAGCTCCCTGTAGGCTTTAATCGCGGACCATGGTTTGGAAGAATGTTATCCGATGAAGGGATGCATCTACATTTTGCAACACCATCATACACATCAGGCACAAAGGGGGTTCAGCGCGGACATGTGCTTATCGAACCAAAAACCCAAGCACAATTCGACCGGATGAAAGAAAGGCTAAAAGGATCTTGGGTATTAATATTAGGAGAAAATGAAGGATGGCCCATTGATTATTCTGAAATGGCAGATAGTATACGCAGTTCTATTATAGAGAAAAATGAAGAAACCGAAAAGGAGAATAGTAAAATCAGAAGGGAGAACAGGCAAAACATGGACACCGATAAACCTCAAAAGGAGTTATTGGAATTAATTGAAGAACCTGCATTGTTTTATAAAGAAATGCGTGATGCAGGAATTCTTGGTATTATTCAATCCAGCAAAACACCCATTAGGGTTATGTACGACCGTAAGAATTTAATGAACATGACTTTTGAAACCTTACTAACCATCCCCGACATCAAGCTAGATGAACATCAATATGAAATCATAAAACAGATGGCCGAAGAACGCCGATATTTTGAACTTGAGTTCGATATTCGTAATCATTTTAAGATGGGTCCTGTTAAGTATCACAACGTTATTGGTATCATTCCCGGCACCGAATTTCCAGACGAGTATGTTATTATGAGTGGCCACCTGGATGCTTACGATGTTGCCACAGGAGGTGTTGACGACGGTTCGGGTGCAACACCAACCATGGAAGCTGCTCGATTAATAATGGAAGCTGGTGGAAAACCAAAGCGAACTATTTTGGCAATACTATGGGCTGGGGAAGAATTTGGTCTTTTGGGTTCACAAAGCTGGGTCGATAGACATATGAATGAGCTTCATAATGTTTCAAATATGGTAAACCGTGACGGTGGACCAACAGTTCCAACAGGAGTTAGTGTAAGTGATGCTATGCGTGATGATTTCGAGTTGATATGCGAATCAATAAATGATATAAACCCCGATTTTCCATTTGTAATAAATACCAGAGACCCAAGTGAAAAACCAAAAAAAGCCTGGGGTACCGATAGCGGACCCTTTGCTGTAGTAGGGGTTCCAACAATTGGACCTAAAAATGGTGATCCAAAGGGCTATGATTTCAATTATCGCGAAATATGGCACACCGAAAGAGACCTCTACAATAAAAGCATACGAGAATACCAGGAACATGCAGCCGTTGTAACCGCCATAATGGTCTATGGAATTGCCAATCTTGACCATCTACTTTCCAGAGACGGATATTATGTAGAACCTGCCCCTGATAACAGTAATAAGAAAAAGAAGAACAAATAAACCCAATTGGTTAATTTTTTCCAATAAAATTTGTCATTCAAAGCTATTCGAAGAATCTTTTTTTAATAGACGCCTTCCATAAAACCTTTGCGTCTCCGCGCCTCTGCGGTAAAAAACTAAATCTACTTCTTTACCGAACGCTCAATTTCCCGTAAATTTTCCATCTTTTTCTTCGACAAGAAACTATGAATATCACCCATATGCTCCTTCACTTTCTTATTACCAAACTCATAAACTTTGCTAACCAATCCATCCAAAAAATCACGATCGTGAGAAACAAGTATTAGTGTTCCATCATAATCTTTCAAGGCACTTTTCAGAATATCCTTAGTCCTCAAATCCAAATGATTAGTGGGCTCATCGAGTATTAATAAATTTACCGGTTCCAGAAGCAACTTAATCATCGCAAGGCGTGTGCGTTCTCCTCCCGATAGTACTTTTACCTTTTTATTCCAGCTATCGCCGCCAAACATAAAAGCACCCAGAATATCTTTAATTTTTGTTCGAATATCCCCTTTAGCAACATCATCAATAGTATCAAAAACAGTAGTCCCTTCATCAAGCAACGAAGCTTCATTTTGTGCAAAATATCCTATCAGCGTATTATGACCAATTTCTAATTTACCATCACAATCCGTTTCATTCATTAAACATTTCACCATGGTGGATTTACCTTCCCCATTTTTGCCAACAAAAGCAACTCGTTCACCCCTTTGTAAATTAAAACTAACATCCGAAAACACCGTATTATCACCATAGGACTTAGCTACACCTTCCAACACAACAGGGTGGGCTCCCGATCGTGGCGAAGGAGGGAATTTTAATCGTAATGCCGACTTATCCTCCTCATCAATCTCAACAATGCTCAACTTCTCCAACATTTTAACCCGCGATTGCACCTGATTGGTTTTCGAATAAGTCCCCCTAAATCTGTCAATAAAATCCTGATTATCGGCAATAAATTTTTTCTGTTCTTCAAATTGCTTTTGCTGCTGCTCACGACGCTCTTTTCTGAGTTGCAGATAGCTCGAATAAGTAACCTTGTAATCATATATGCGCCCCATTGTAATCTCAATGGTTCTGGTGGTAATATTATCCACAAAAGCCCTGTCATGCGAAATAACAATTACCGCTTTAGCACTTGTCACAAGAAAATCCTCAAACCATTGAATAGACTCAATATCCATATGATTTGTAGGCTCATCAAGTAGTAACAAATCAGGCTTTTGAAGCAATATCTTAGCCAACTCGATACGCATACGCCATCCACCACTAAATTCGCTGGTTGGTCGGTCAAAGTCTTTACGTAAAAAACCAAGACCCAAAAGTATCTTTTCTATTTCCGCATCATAATTAATCTCCCCAACCGAATAGAACGACTCACTAAGGGTCGACACACGTTCGATAAGCTCATAATATTCAGGCGATTCATAGTCGGTACGCGACGAAAGCTGCACATTCAATTCTTCAATTTCGTGTTCCATATTTAAAGCTTGCTCAAAGGCCTGGGCTGCCTCTTCAAATAGTGTGCGACTATCAACAGCAAGCAGATGTTGTGGCAAATAGGCAATCACAGCGTCATTTGGCGATGTAACCTTACCCCGTGTAGGAGTTTTTAGGCCCGCAATTATTTTAAGCAAAGTCGATTTTCCCGCCCCATTTTTTCCCATCAGGGCAATCCTATCCTTCTCATTTATAGCAAAACCAATATCCTTAAAAAGAGTAGTCCCACCAAATTCAACCGTAAGTCCGTCAACTGAAATCATTTCTGTAATTTAAAATTGGGCGCAAAGATAATTACTTTGAGAGATATAATAGATTTGGTTCTAGTTTAGAATAAATAGCTTTTTTTTGCGGCTTAACGGGCTTTCCGTTTGTAGTTGCTTCCTGGCCACTGTATTTTTGTAGGCAGTACGTGGGCTTCCTCCGTCAGCCTCCGCCTGCCAACAAAATATATCAGCACCCATTTCACCAAGCTACCACTTCAATCCCTGCCTGACCATGTCTCAGACATGGGCATGGCCTGCCTGACCAGGTAGCAGACATATTTATGGAATCTCACTACCCCCTACTATCTCAAGTATGAAGCGTTAGCCTCGCGCGGCGGAACTTGGGATAAAGAAAGTTCCCAAACAAAAACACGCACTTCCAACTTACAGTAGTTTTAGAAATTAGTTGTATTTACCACATTTAAAATAACAATATATATAACCGTACCTTTGCGCCATGTCAAGCACCATAAAAAACCAACAGGAAATTCTAGATAAGTTGAATATTAAGAACCTAAATCCCATGCAGGAAGAGGCTCTTTTAACTATTCAATCTAACCCATCGACCGTACTACTATCTCCAACAGGAACAGGAAAAACACTTGCTTTCCTATTACCAATTATTGACGAGTTGGATCCTGAAAAATCAGAAATACAAGTTCTGATTATTGTTCCATCACGGGAATTAGCAATTCAAATCGAGCAAGTTATCCGACAAATGGGAACAGGTTACAAGGCCATTGCTGTATATGGTGGCCGATCAGGCTCTCAGGACATGATCGACATAAAGCATCCACCAGCTATTCTTATTGGAACTCCCGGCCGTATTGCCGACCATTTACGAAGAGAGAGATTTTCGACTGAATCTATAAACACACTTGTTCTGGATGAGTTCGACAAATCACTTGAAATTGGATTCGAATCGGAAATGATCGAAATAGCCGATGCCTTACCAAAGATTCAAAAGAAGATACTCACTTCAGCAACCCAGAGAGTTGAAATTCCTGCATTCGTTGGAATGAGAAATCCAGCCTACCTTGATTACTCACACGAACAAATCTCCAATCTAAAAATTAAGACAGTACTTTCCTCATCGAAAGATAAACTCGACACACTCTTAACTTTACTAGATCACATCGGAAATCAGCCAGGAATTATCTTCTGTAACTTCAAAGACACAATACAAAATGTGAGTGACTATCTTACAGAAAAAAAAGTTAATCATGGCTGCTTCTACGGGGGAATGGAGCAGAAAGACAGAGAACGAGCTCTTATTAAATTTCGAAATGGCACACATCAAATTATTATTGCAACCGACCTGGCAGCCAGAGGCATTGATGTGCCGGAAATAAAATTTATAATCCATTACCAGTTTCCATTAAAAAAGTATGAGTTCACTCATAGAAACGGCAGAACCGCGCGAATGCACAAGGAAGGAACAGCATATGTTATTCAGTGGGTAAAGGAAGATCTTCCCGATTTTATTAACGTTCCTGCTACAGATAGCTTTCGAGATATCGAATTAAAGAAGTCTAAAGATCAAGAGAGAATACGATGGAGCACTTTATTTGTATCAGGCGGCAGAAAAGATAAAATCTCAAAAGGTGATATTGCAGGATTATGCATTAAACAAGGCGGGCTTACCAATGACCAGATCGGAATCATCGAATTAAAACAAGATTGCGCATTTGTAGGAGTTCACGAATCAGAAATTGAAAACCTAATCTCATCGATAAATAATACTAAACTTAAAAAGAAAAAAATCAGGGTAACTGTTATTTAGTTATAACATCTAACTCCTAACAAGTAACAGATCACACAAATTAATAAAAATCAGGATATCCAAACAAATGATGTATCTTTGCCGCACATTATAGTTAATACATGACATTCAAATCTTTAGGGGTTATCGACCCCATCCTGAAAGCCATAGAGGCCGAAGGCTATTCACACCCAACTCCCATCCAGGAACAATCAATTCCAATACTACTACAAGGAAAGGACTTATTAGGTTGTGCACAAACAGGTACTGGTAAGACGGCAGCATTTGCCATTCCCATACTTCAACATATCTACAATAATCCGCAACAAAGCAAAGGACGACGTAAGATTAGGGCCTTAATTGTTACACCAACACGTGAACTTGCAATACAAATTGCTGATAGTTTTACAACATATGGTAAATATACAGGAATCAGAAATACTGTAATTTTTGGTGGGGTAAAGCAATTGGCTCAAACACAAAGTCTGCGCCAGGGAGTGGAAATACTAATTGCAACGCCCGGTCGTTTGCTCGATCTAATGGAACAAGGATTTATCACTTTAAGTGATATTGAATTCTCAGTGCTTGATGAAGCAGATCGTATGCTCGATATGGGTTTCATACATGATATTCGAAAAATCATTGCAAAATTACCTGTAAAAAGACAATCATTGTTTTTTTCGGCAACCATGCCTCCTGATATAGTAAGACTATCACAAAAGATACTAGGAAATCCTGAAAAAGTAACCGTAAAACCAGAGCAAACAACGGCAGAAAAGGTTGAACAATTTCTATACTATGTTAGTAAAAAAGATAAGCCAAAACTACTTCTGCATATTCTTAAAACTGATGATGTTGGATCGGTTCTAATTTTTTCAAGAACCAAACATGGAGCCAATAAAATCGTAAAAATTCTTGACAAAGCATCAATAGTTTCCGAAGCTATTCACAGCAATAAATCGCAAGGAGCACGACAACGAGCACTTAGCAATTTCAAAAGCGGCCAAACAAAGGTTCTTATTGCAACTGATATTGCAGCTCGTGGCATAGATATAGATGATCTTTCGCATGTGATAAATTTCGATCTTCCGAATATTCCCGAAACCTATATTCATCGAATTGGCCGAACCGGTAGAGCCGGAGCAAGTGGTATTGCACTTTCATTTTGCGATGCTGAGGAAAGAGCATATTTGAAAGATATTCAAAAGCTTATTGGTCAAACCATAACTATCGCTGAGGAAAACCCTTTTGAGGATGATGGTACTCAGGTTGAAGTTAAAAAGTCTGTAAAACCAAATGGCTCAAAGAAGCAATTTCAAAGAAGGCGTTCTCCCAATTCTTCAAATGCCGGAGGAAGTGAAAACCAACAAAAAGGCAGGAGAACCTTTTCTCGAAGACCTCGTTAATACCAATTATCACAAACAGCTAATGACTTTTTGGTGATCGTATTCACCAATAGTTATCCTAATACTTCTCAGGATTTAGCAACATTAACATAAAGGCATATTCCAGTGCCGTTTCTTTGTATTGCTCAAAACGGCCTGATGCACCTCCATGACCGAAATCCATATTGGTTTTGAGTAATAGAATATTATCGTCAGTTTTCATTTCCCGTAGTTTGGCAACCCACTTAGCTGGTTCCCAGTACTGCACCTGACTATCATGGAGTCCGGTTGTTACCAGTAGTGCAGGATATTCCTTTGCCTCTACCTGATCGTAAGGTGAATATGATAACATATAATCGTAATACACTTTATCGTTTGGATTACCCCACTCATCGTATTCGCCAGTTGTTAACGGAATACTTTCATCCAACATTGTTGTTACAATATCAACAAACGGAACGGCTGCAATAACTCCTTTAAATAATTCGGGGTTATAATTAATAACTGCCCCAACCAATAGGCCGCCTGCACTACCACCCATTGCAAACATCTTATCAGGTGAAGTATATTTTTCGGCAACCAAATATTTACCACAATCGATAAAATCAAAATAAGTGTTTTTCTTATTTAGCATTTTACCATCTTCGTACCAATGACGTCCCAACTCTTCACCTCCGCGAATATGAGCTATCGCATAAGCAAATCCTCTATCTAGTAAACTTAAACGCGACGACCTGAATGTTGACTCAATGCTGATTCCATACGATCCGTAGGCATATAGCAATAAAGGGGCTTTCCCGTCAATCTTATATCCTTTTTTGTATACAATCGAAATAGGTACTTTAACTCCATCGCGGGCTACCGCATACTTTCTGTCGGTGATATAATCATCTGGGTTGTATCCTCCTAGAACCTCTTGTCTTTTTAACATTTTTTGCTCACGATCAATCATATCATAATCATAAACAGTGCGAGGCGTTTTTAATGATGAGTAATTATACCTAAATTTTCGAGAACTAAAATCAGGATTTGCCGAGGAAATTACGTAGTAATCGTCCTCCTCAAAATTCAGGTAATAATCGCTAACTAAATTAGTATTAAATACCCTAAATTTTGGTAGTCCATTCTTACGTTCGGTAACCACAAAAAAATCTGCAAATACATTCAAGTCTTCAAGCATCACGTCATCTCTCCCCTCAATCACTTCAGTCCAATTGCCAATATCTGTATCATTTTCTCCAACTTCCATTAAACAAAAGTTTGAAGCTTCATAATTTGTAAGTATTAAAAATCTACCGTTTTGATGCCGTATGCTATATTCAACCTTCGGTAATCTCTTTTGAAAAATGCAAAACTCACCATCGGGATTATTTGCATCCAGTATTCGGCATTCACTTGAAAGAGTGCTTTCGGAACTTATTACCAGATACTTGTTAGATTTTGTTTTATATACATAAACTGAAAATGTTGGATCAGCTTCTTCAAAAATTAGCACATCAGTTTCAACAGCAGTTCCAACTTCATGTTTATAAATTCTATACGATCTCAAAGTCTCATCCTTAACCTGATAGTAAACCGTACGATTATTATTGGCCCAAACCATATTACCGGTGGTGTTTGATATTATTTCATCAAATAACTTATTCGACACAATATTTCTAAAATAAATATCATATTTACGCCTGCTAATAGTGTCAATACTATAGGCTAACAACTTATTATTAGTACTAAATTCCCATCCTCCAACTTGAAAAAATGGATGACCTTGGGCCATTTTGTTGCAATCAAGGAATATTTCTTCGGTGCTGATTTTGTCAAGATTTTTTCTGCAATATATGGGATATTCTAAACCTTCTTCAAACTTCACATAATATGAAAATCCATTGTAATTATACGGTACTGTTTCATCCGTTTGTTTGATCCGTCCAATAATTTCATCATAAATTTCACCTTGCAACTTATTGGTGTTTTTCATGATTTCTTTTTTATAGAAATTCTCATCATTAAGGTAGTTAATCACCTCTGGGTTCTCGTTATTGTTGAGCCAATAATAATTATCGATACGGGTATGACCATGCATTACCAGTTCCTTAGCTATTTTTTTAGCCTTAGGCTGTTTCATATTATTGTTGTTGGTTGGTTTGCATGACATTAAAATTGAAAAAGCAAATAGTACTAACGTGGGAAAATATAACTTTTTCATTTTAGTTAGAATACGGTTAAAAGTAAAGGCTTAAACCAAAGCTAGGCATAAAAGGAAGTTGATACACTGTTTTATTGGTAACAATATCGATATAAAAAATGTTTTTACGATCATAAACATTAGTAACACTTAAGTCGAGTACCATTTTAGTATTTTCACTAAAAAAGATATTTCGTTTTACATCAAGATCCAAACGGTGATAGATAGGTAATCTTCCCTCAAATAAGTCACCATAGATAATTCCCAACTGCCCATTTTCATTAACATAATCAGTATTAACACCTCCGGGGAATGATAAGTATTCATAAAATCCCTGAATCTGAGTAAATGGAAAACCAGTTCCCAAATTCCAACGGGCACCAAATTCCCATTCTCTTTTTTTCCCTGTTACGTATGAAAAAACCACATTTACGTTATGTCGGCGATCAAAATGAGGAGTATATTTAATCATCTCACCACTAACAGCTTCATATTCACGATTAACAAAGCCCAATGAATAAACTAACCATAAATACACTTTTTTGTAATCATACTTCAGCACAACATCAACACCATATGCATCCCCTTTTTCGAGGATGAAATCTTTTGTTTCAACATCAGTTGCTCCCGGAGGTGCACTTTCTTCTGAATATATTTTAAAACGATTGATATTTGTTAGTTGTGGAAAATTTTTATAATACCCCTCAACATTCATTGTTATTGAACTAGAGACATCAAATTCAGTACCAAGTACCAGGTGATTAGATTTTTGGATTTTACTATTAACTTCTTTAGCGTTAAATGTAGCAGGTAAGTTCTCAGGTCCTGATAAAAATCCATAAAACAAGTTAACAACATCTCTATCTGATGAAGCAGCAATAAGGTTTTGAGTATACATACCACCTGCAAATTTCAAACGAAATCTATCTGAAGCATTATACTTAATTGCAAATCTGGGCTCAGGTGAAACTTCAGACAATGATGCATATACTTGAATTCTCAATCCGGGTTCAACGATAAATTTTCCAAATACAGCCTTATATTTTGCATACAATCCAAGTTGAGTAGTATTTTCAATTTGTTCGATTTTAGTATTTAAAAAATTGGTGAATTTATATTCGGTTCGGTAACCTTCCAGCTCGAATCCAAACTTCAATTCATCTTTACCAAGAAAATAAGTAAAATTAAATCCGGCATTAAATCCGCCAATAAAGCTACTTCTCTTGTTCAAGGTACTTGAGCTGATATTTGAATTATACTGAGAATAAGCAATTAACCCATCAATTAATACCGGAGATCTTCCCGGAATTATTACAAAGTTAGCTCCTCCTCCAACTGATTTCCAACCAAAATCAGAAATAGCCTTATAATCCTTAACATTATCGTTATAATTAAATCCAAAAAAGCTCACTTTACTTCCATTGGCAGCGTTTAACGAAACCTTTCCATAAAAATCAGAGAAATTAAACGGTAGCCCATTTTCATCAACATAATTGTAAAATATTTTTGAGCTTTCGGCTAAATACGAATTTTTAAACGACAACACAAATGACGCACTGCCCTTATCGGGAGCTTTTTGCTTAACAATTGGCCCTTCAAGTACAGCCCTGGCACCAAAAGTTGAAGCTCCAACAACTCCTGAAAAACTCTTTTTATTACCATCCTTTGTTGTTATATCCATAACCGATGAAAGTCGGCCACCATATTCAGCATTAAAAGCACCGGTATAAACATCGGCACTCCGTATAATATCTGTTTCGAAAACTGAAAACAGGCCAATTGAGTGAAAAGGATTATAAATTGTCATTCCATCGAGCATAACCTTATTTTGAATAGGCGATCCTCCACGAATATAAAACTGACCCCCCTGATCACCTGTAAACACAACGCCTGGAACAACTTGCAAGTACTGAGCAAAGTCGGCCTGGCCTCCAACAGAGGGTATTTGTTTAATTTGTTTTGGTGTTATCCTCACAACTGAAGTTTTTGTTTCAGTCCTGGCTGCGGCTCTTTCGGCACTTATGGTAATTGTTTCAAGTTTAAATGACGACTTTTTAAGGAAGAAATTTCGACTGATAATATCACCGGGTTTAATTTTAACATTTTCAACAACCGTATCAAAACCGAGGTATGTAATATTTAATGTATAGTTGCCGGGATCAATTTTCGATATTATAAAGTACCCATTTACATCCGAAGAGCCACCAAAATTAGTCCCTTCCAGTATTGCGTTACAGTACATGGCAGGTTCACCTGTTTCTTCTTCATAAATAAAACCCCGGATAACCCCCTGTTGAGCAGCTACATAACCCCGCCCAAAAAACATTATAATCAAGGTAACAATAACGAATAAGTATCTGTTTTTCATATAAGTGATTTCTATTGTTTTGAAACGTGCAAAGTAATTAAAAAGTGTATTACGATGGAAGTATTTTTGATAAAATTTGAGATTTACTATTTTACCAATTATTCAGCATATGAGTTATAAAGTTTGTGGCACAAAAAAAACCTTGCATCCCTTTTTATCGGATACAAGGTTTAATATTACGTATGATTGGTCAGGCGAACTATGCCCTACATTATTAGTAACGCACTATTGAGTAACTCGAAACGGCTGCTTCAACAACAAGATAAATTTTGCATTCGGCCTGATCAAAGTTTTCGGTAATATAATGACCATGATCAACTTTTTTAAATCCGGAAATATTTTTTCCTGACAATACTGACGAAATATCTAACTCGCAATAGGCATTCTCGGGTACTTTAATTTTAATTGATGAAGCACCGGCCTCGATGTTAACCTTTGTTTCATGATACTTATCACCGAGCTTAACCCTTATTGCTGCTGCGCCACCTTCAATATCAAGGTCACTGATTTTAAGTCCGGATAGGTCCAGATCAACATCAGCGGCACCTACTTCGTAATGCATATCCCAAACAGGGAAAGCATTCAATGCCATTTCTATTTTGTTTTTCGAATGGGTTTTCAGTACAACATCATCTTCAATATAGATGTCAATATCGACCGATTTGTCCATTTTTGTTATAGCATATTTGTAATCCAATACTGAGCCCTTTTTCTCGAAGTCGAGCAAATTATATGATTCATCCATTAGGATAAATTTACTTGCAGCTACTTCCATATCCAACGTTGCTGTTTCTATACTATCATCCATTGGTATTGTAAATTCCTGATCTATTACATGGTAGTCATTACTATTATCATAAGTAATACTATAATCTCTATCATGCCAGTTAACTGTTCGATTCATCATGTATGTGACAGAACCTGCCAGTATTACAAGAACAAGTATTACTTTTATTATGTCTTTTACCGGCAATACAGATACTCCCCAGAGGATAAGAATTACTGGCCATAGGCGCCATAGGTTGTACCAGTCGAAATCTATTACGTTTAGGTTTTCAAGTGTAAATAGGATTCCGATAAGGATCAAAATCATGCCCCAAAATATGTTTCTAAATTTCATTGGTCTGTTTTTTAGTAGGTTTAAAAATATCTGGTTTAATCAAAAGCACGCCAACAACTACCAGTAGCAGTGGCCAAAAATCGGTAATATTATACCAGGGCAATAATCTATCACCCAAAAATAGTAGTCCGGCAAATATTAGAATAATTCCGGCAATTAATCCGGTATTGGAAGTTTTCGCATTTCTAGCCCTGATAATTTCATCGGCTATTGGCGTTTCGCTTTTTTTGATTCCAACATCATCAGCCTTTTCTTTAGTGCTGTAATTACTATTAAAGCTATCCATGAGTTTATTTTGTTCAGGAACAATTATCCACATAACGATGTATATTAATACTCCACCTCCTCCGAAAAGTGCAAGCAGTACAAATATAACTCGTGCTAATACAACATCGATGTTGAAATATTCTGCTAATCCGCCGGCTACTCCACCAATTACCTTGTTGGATGCTGATCGGTATAGTCTTTCTTGAGTTTCCATATCTATTGATTTTTAATTATTGGTTTTAATTTTCAGCAAATATATTGTGTATACCATGGCCGGGAAATAACAATTCGGTGAGTGGGGGTGTTTATTCGGTAATTGGGGATGGAGAATAATTGGAAAGTAGATAGAATTCAAAAAAACAATAAATTATGTGTAGTAGAATACTTATGGTGAAGAATTGAATTATTGCATTTTGAGAAATAAGACTACTCAAAGCTTTATTATCTCTGAAAGATTGAAAAATTACTTCATCAAAATAAAATTATAGGTAATAGTACCGCGTTGTAATTCGGCAGCATTATTATCCTTGGCAAAGGTGGAATTATAAGCGGCATCAACAGCTATCTTACGGAGATTTTGATCGAGTACATTTGTTCCTTTAGCACTTACCTGGGCCTTTTTAACAATACCATCTTGGTCAACCCAAATACTTACAATAACAGTTCCCTGCTCCTTAAATTTTGCGGTTGGTTGCTCAAGATGTAGGTATCCCCTACCTCCAAGATCAAAACCTATGCCTTTACCCAAACCTCCTTTTCCATCATATTTATCGCTATCTTTATAACCTTGGGGTTTCCCCTGATCGCCGGCACCTTCGGTAATACCCTGGTTCGTACCTTGTGAATCAGATGTACTTCCTGTATAAAGAGCTCTGGTATTTACAATCGGCTTAGGGTCCTCCACAACAACTTCTTCAATCACTTCAGCCTGAACAAAAACAGAATCAACTATTTCTTCAATGGGTTTCTCTTCAACTACTTCCTCCTTTATGGGTTCTTTTTCTTCCTTGGGTTTCTCTTCTATTTCTTTCTCGGGCTCCTTTTCAATAACCTCTTCTTCTATTACCGGAGCTTCTTCAATATCCTGAGTTATAATTTCATCTTCAACAACCTCAGGTTCAGGCTCGGGCTCAGGTTCGGGAGTTGGCTGAATAATCTTTTCCTGAACAGGAAC
>JABMPH010000484.1 GCA_013203805.1 Bacteroidota bacterium
AAGTATTTCTTACAATCTTCATCTGCTGTGAAACGTTCAGTAAACTCTATGAGGTTTTGACCCTTGAATATATTCATAAATCTCTGTATTTATATGACTTCAAAGATATGTAATTAAATGATGACCTCTAAAGAATTATTAAGGTTAATATTTATTATAGTTTAATACTTCACACTCCATTAACAGAGTTGAGTTTTCTCCAGCCCGCAAACTAATCATACGAAGATTAGGGTAGTCATCCACCTTGTATAGGTGAAAAACGATTATATCACCACTTTCTTGATCCTGAATAGTGTGTTGCCATAATACCCCATTATCCATAGAATGAATGGTGCGTTTGTCAAGGAATTCGAATACTTCCCAATCCCCATCTTCATAGTAAATCTTAAATATTTGCCCATCTACCCATACCATGGGAGTTTGTTTCATCTCTGTAGAGATTCCATCATTACCGGTAAGTGACGTTTTGTACGCTTTAGCTAACAGAAAATGTGGAAGATTTGTACTCTGAGAATAGGCTGTAAGACTTATAATAAAAAAAGATATAAATAATAAGAAAAATTGTTTCATAAGAATTATTGTTTTGTTTCCTAAAAAGGATACAGTTATAGTAGAAAAATGAAAAGCTCCTTTTTTCAGAGGTTTTTTGTTGAACAGGGAGACCATCTCAAAAAAGGAGCAAAAAAATACAGCATAACCCTGCAGCATGGTCATAGCATCAAAAGGAAATGCTTGGCATTGTAAGCCAACCCGTTGATGATAAAGACAGTATGCGTATCGCGATCAATAACTACCCTTATAACCATGTAGACCTTTTTGACTTCGAGTAATGCAAAATCTTGAATGGGTGATACACGGAAAGGGCAGTATACTCTTGTTAGTTTATAAGGTGTGATTACGAGTATTGAAAAATCACTTACATATCTGATTACTTCTTCAAACTCAGACATAACTACTGAATATACCATGAACTGTTACGCTTGTTTAATCCACTTTTCAGCTCATTAGTTAAGGTTAGTTGACTTACATTTCTGTCTAAAAATGAGTCGATATATGAGGACTTATTCGCTCCTGTACATAAGTTATAGAAATTAAAGAGGTTGATATTTCCTCCTGGCGTTCCGCAAAATGATTCATCATTATAGTATGACTTAACCATAGCTGACAATTGTGAATCCCCAAGGTTTGCCGGGACTATTCCATTTTTCATTTCTTTGGATAGGAATGGATACATCTTCATTTTTCCTACTACATGAGCAAACTGAGTTTCGGTAAGTTTGTAGTTGAATAGATCACTGAGGTTATTCAATTCTTCTACAACATTAAAATCCGAAAGCAGGTTCACAACCTGTTCAATAAGCTCATGTGTTTTTGATATCCTGATATCCCCGAGGAATCCGTCAGTCGATATACAAAAGTTAGTGCAAACATGATTTTTAAACCCAACGAAAACCTTGAACCTTTCAAGAGATTTACGTGAATACAGATTCTCAAGATTGTAAGCACGTACACCCCCAACAGTTAAAGAAAGTTGATTTCCGTTGATAGTATTTCTTATAGTGGGGATCTCAATGGAGAATGCCATTCTTTCATAATATAGTGTTTTTTCAAAATCAGAAAGTAACTTAGCCGGCTTTCCCATTGCACTTGGAATCCGGCCTTTTATGGGATGTGAAACCCGGATTGCTGGTTTAAGAATCTCCTCTCCTGAAAAAATGTGCTCAACTGTTTCAGCTACAGCTTCAATGAACTCAGAATGACTTATAGTAGATTCGTTGTCTTTAGAGAAATTGGGAATTATGCATTCATTCTTTAGTAAATCAAGAGAAACAGGGGTAGTATTGGATACAATGAAATTGTCATCCGATGACCTCTTAGCTTTTTCAGCTGTAAATGCGGGTAATACTTTAACTATTTCCATTTTCAGAGAATTTGAAGTTTTCATTTAGTTGTTGATGATGAGAATCAGCAGAGTTCATTTTCCTATTGAATAGTATAGTATCATTAACCTCATCTGAGTCAAGAGGTTTATGTTGATTAGTTTCAGGGAAAGGCTGCACCAGTATTAAAGGGTCTAATCCTTCTTCGCACCAGTTTTTTATTAACCTTCCTGTGGATTGAGTTACTATGAATGAAGGCTGATCCATGAAGAGTTGAGTTCTGTCCTTGGAAGCCACAGCATTGTGTTTTATATTCAGATCAAGAACTACAGTGAATTCATAATCCATATTCTCTCTTGTAACGCCTTTCAGACCAACTTTTTCAGGCACGTGTTTGCCATTCTTCTGAGTTAGTACATAGTCCTGTTTAGAACGTATAGTCCCAATCACATGACAACTACTGCTTAGTATCTTCTGGACGAATCCATTGTGTCGAGGGGTAAGTTTTGCCCAGTTAGTAAAACTATTACCCATCATCGAGCTATGCACATCAAGAATACCTCCTTGCCCTTCCCACTCATGAGAAATAGAATCGAGAATAATAACTTCCATACCTGATCTCTCAGCCAGTATTATAGCTTCAATAAACTTCTCAGGTGAGTATGGTGCAGTAATCTGTATCACATTGAATGCTCCTAAGTGTGCATATAGGTTTGATGACCCATTTTCGGTGTCGATTACTACTGTCTTACTCCATGATCCACATAGACCATGAGCAAGCAATAAAGAACTAAAAGTTTTACCGGAACCACTTGGCCCTTGTAAAGCAATTTTCATTTTAGATTGTTTCCTTTCGGCTTTATTAATTTTCATAAGATGAGTTTTAATGGGAGGCATGAAACCTCCCGTTTCTGAATAATTTAATTTTCTATAGGCTCTTGAACCGTACCTTCATACACTACTTGTTCTTCTGTTTTCACTTCAGGAAGGTAAATCCAGCGGTGATAAAGTGTTTTTATTTCACCAGTTTCAGGTATGGTATATTCATAGGGCTCACAAGCAAGTTTCTCTACTTTACCAGAGATTTCCCTACCGATAAGTCCCTTACATGTATTTCCATCAAAAGTTGTTGTGATTGATGCATTCTTGGATGTAGCATAGAACAATCCTGTTTCCTGACTTTGTGCCATTACAATTTCTCCCTGAACAATCAGTGAATAGAATGGTAATCCATCTGAGTTTTTACACTCTTTGTAATCAATAATCTTGACCATGACTAATAATTTTAAGTTAGAATTAAGTTAGTGGGGCCTTGAAGCCTCCGGAACTTAGGGGGGGAGTGTTGTGTAGGTGGTGGGTGAGTTTGAGAAGACGTGTAATTTTTTTAATTTTAATTATACAGACTGGTAGTTATATCCAATAAAGAGAATGGAATCCCATTAATGGATATAATTTTTTTAATTGTGTGGAATGACATGTCTGAACATCAGTCAGCTTAGGATTTATGGGAGGAACGGTATGATATTTGCCATGCTTATGAGAGATTACACGAACAGTAGTTATAGTAAACACTTTAATTATAACCTTACCCTAATAGCATTTTAATGAAATTATACTTAACCCAAATCTCAGTAATAATTTTAATATCAATTTTATTGTTTTCCTGTCAAAAAGAAGACTCCCTCTCTCATTCGGGAACCAAACAGTATATGGCTCGCTCCGATTCTGCGGTAGACAACAATCGACCAGGTATTGACGGAGTATGGCGAACCACTAAACAGTGGACATCTGAGTCATTTATCCTTTGGTTTACTTGGGATGTAAATATGTATCCAGCAGGATGTTATCTCCTTGATATGAATACTATGGATACTGCAGCCAGATGGGTATTTGAAGTAAATGATTTGGGTCAAATAACCAAGACAACTAACTCCGAAGATTACTACAAGGAGTATGGATATGATCCCATCACTCATAAACTTGTGTCCATGTCAACATCTGGAGGGAGTCCAATTGAATACTTTTGGAACAACACTCTCGATACAGTATGGAGTGGATTAATCAGTGAAAATACCTGGTTGGAAGTGGATAGTAATAATAATATCCTAACTCAAGCTGGAAATGGGAATGTACAAACATTCACACAGTATGAACACCCTAATTCACATGTACATTACGCACCGACCTCATTCTTTGAAGGGCCTACAAGTAATTACAACATATTGGATGAACAGTATAATTCAAGTGGAAACTTAATAAGATTCGCTACCGTTGACTCCGCTGTAGACGGGAGAGTATACCGATATACACTTGATGGAACTCTCACTTTTCATTTTGAATGGACATTTCTAACCTATGATGCCCGATAAGTAAATAAAAACCGCCACCCTCTCCCATAGGATGACAGTCAATGGAGGAGATGAAATGATATTTGCCCTTTTATTTATAGATTATCCAAAAAATAATTATTGAAATACACTGTGACTATTAACTTTAAATCTTTAGCTTACTTATGAAAGTATACTTGATCCAAATCCCGATAGTGTTTTTAATTACATTCTCATTCTTTTCCTGTACAAAGCATCAACAAAAAAGAGTAGAGCCCACATCATTTAACAAATTAGAAGTCCCCAATGATTTTGACTGGGAGCTTAGCCAAACGATAGATTTGGAGGTTATTAGTTCTAAAACAGGTGTCATTAAAGTTACTTCTGAGGATGAGTCTGTTGTTTTTCATGTAGGGAAAAATAGTAATCAAGATGAAGCTTATAAATGTCAATTCTCCATTCCTACTTATGTTGAGAGCTTCAAAGTTAATGGAGTGTTGACAGAAACAAGTAATAATGTGAGTATGAACTTGGATAAATTCAAATCAGCCAATAATGATGATTGGTATATTGATTTAGGGGATGTTTATGAATTTGAGTTTCCTGATACACCCATAGATGACTATTATAGTGAAGTTGTTGGTGAAAATAAAATTATAGTTGGCTATAATAATGGAATGAATCTATATGCAACTCTCGCTACTGTAGATGGATTAAATATTATAAAGGATAGAAGAGTTATCGTTAGCCCAAATTGGGGGAGGCATTTTGAAATAGCTGCAGTTTCTGAGGATAAAGTAATATTTTGTTACTCTGTTACGAATAATGATTTCACACAGGCATTTTTGAAAATTGGAACTATAAATGGAACAAGCATCGAATATTCTGATGGTATTCTAATAACTGACCAGAACATAGACCAACTTTCAATTGAAGTATTGTCAGATGGAAAATTCATAGTTGGTTATAGCTATTCCACAAGTGGGGAGATATTCATTAAAGTTGGAAGATTAGAAAGCAACGTTATTGTTTTTGAACAAGCACTACCTCTAAATCAAAATGTTACATCAGATTATATAGTAGAAAAAAAACTTCATTTAAATAAACTTAAAAGTAATAAAGCAATAATATGTTATTTAGATAGAGATGCTGGAAATGGTCTATCATGTATGATTTTTGATAATACAACAAACTCTTCTTTAATAGGTCCCATTATAACCCTTACTGATGGGGATTTCAGTAATATTTCAATTGCTGTTATGAATGGGAACAAGGTAGTTCTTACTGACAATGGTGGTCCTACATCAAAAACATATTTACTTGGCCTTGATGGTAATGTTATCAGTCACTTAGGTGATGTTGTTACAGATGTATTTATATCACAGCGAAGTAGTGTTACAAAGTTAAATGATGATCAATTTGCAATAAGTTTTACTGAGCATCAAACAAATACTCCAATGATTGAGTGGTCAGTTGTTAAGGTTGGAACTATTCAGGGAAATAACATTACTTTTTCGAATAGAAAGAATCTGAATAATATGTATAGTTATAATCGGGACCTTGGAACAAATCATACTATTGGCCCAAATCACTTTTATTCAAGTTTTAGACAATGGACCCCAGGAAGACCAATTTCATTGGTTGTAGGAGAATATACGTATGGAGGTTCTAATCAAGACACAGATGGTGATGGAGTTAGTGATAATGATGATGCATTTCCAATTGATCCAAACAAAGCATTTATTAATTATTACCCAACAAGTAGCTATGGTACTTTAGCCTTTGAGGATCTATATCCATATATGGGAGATTATGATTTTAATGATGTTGTTGTTGATTTTAGATTCGAAATGTATTCAAATTCTGATAATTTAGTAACTGATCTAAAAGTTAACATAGTAGCAAGGGCAAGTGGTGCATCATTTGAAAATGGCTTTGGGTTTTCCTTTTATGATCAGCAAGGGATACTAAGTGGAAATATTAGTGTCACAGGATGTGTTTTAAGTGAAGGAATAATAGAAACGGGCTCCAATGGTCTTGAACTGAATCAAAGCAAACCAACTATTATTGCATTTGATAACTTTTTTAATATTCTGTCAACTGCTGGGGGAATGGGAGTTAACACTACTCCTGGAGCACAATTTGTACCCTATGATACTATATGCTTATATTTTCAAATTAATACACCGGTTAGAATGTATGACGTTGCTCCTTGGAATTGGAACCCGTTCATATTTGTAAATGGTAATAGAGGTCATGAGATTCATCTCAAAAACAAACCGTCAACGAGTCTTGTTGATGAAAATATTTCAGGTACTGGTGAAAGCAGTGGATGGGGTTATTATACTACTAGTACCTATTTACCATGGGGGCTACAGGTTCCTGAGTCAATTGATTATCCAACAGAGGAGACTGATATTTTAAATGCTTTTAATCATTTTCGCGAATGGGCTGAAAGTGGAGGTCGAGAGAATAATTCATGGTATAAGGATTTTCCTGGCAATAGGAATAATGAACTATTATATTAATCGAAATAACATCATTTTAAAATTTACATATATGCAATATTTTATTTTCCCGTTAATTATTTTTTTGATTCTTAAATTTGGACTGCACTCATACAGGCAAGGAGACAGACAGATACCCCCAATAACATTACTTATATCTATTGTCCTATTAATTATAATGTTTGTAATTTAATTATGAGAAAACACAGTTTGTATCATGAGACAGCTACTGTTTATTTGTGCAGCAATTCTATTGTTAGGAATCTTGGAGCTACCAATATGGTATTATTTTTTCCTAAGAGTTATTGTATCAGTTACATCGGTGATAGTTGTTATCATTGAATTAAGAAACGAAGGTATATCAGTTTGGTATATTATCTTCGGATTTATCGGGATAATTTTTAATCCAATTATCCCGATATATCTAAATAATAAAGGAATTTGGGTTGTCCTTGATGTTATAGCAGCCATTATTTTTATATCAAAAGCAATGGCAGTAGTACCAAAAAAAAAATAATGGAGTACTCATATTTGCATTTTTACTTACAATCTAAATTCTTTTATAAAAAAGCAATTACACACCATTTTACAATAGTTAAATATCAACAGTACTAAAAAAAGGCTATAGTATTAATAAGACTTAACAGAAAAAATGAAAATAAAGTAAAAATCATATCTATTTAGCAGGTTCGCGTATCAACAGATGTAATCACAAAAAATCCTAGAAAAGATCAGTAATATAATCTTACACAGATTCTAAAAATTAACCTTATTAATTATGAGACAAACCATCTTTTTCATTATTATTTCCCTAATCACAATATCTTGTAATAGGGCTGAAAATAAAAGCATAACAGCTGACAATGTATTATCGTTAAAGAATAAAAATGCGACCTCTGTGTTGATGGATTTCAAGCAAATAGACACAGTAGGATTAAAAGGATTGCAGGTTATTAGTAAAAAGGAATTAATAATTGATGGTACAATTGAGTTTTCTGATAGTATTATTAAAGTATACAAATCGGATGCTTTTGAGAAGTACATGATAGTGAAAGTAGTTACTCATGAAGATGGATACGAACTTCACACTAATAACAATAGGAACGAGAGATGTATTTACAGTATAATATATAATTCAGAAGATATTGTTCAAGGACATTTCATCGATTTAGAAATGATGGCAATATTCCACATCTCAAATGGATTTGCCACCCTGAAGACATTTTATAATGATCCAAAAGATAATGTTGAAGCTGATAATTCTTTAGGGTATATAAAGAATGATCCCATACTGAATACAAGTGTTACTGAGAAACTGAAAATAATTAACCTGAGCTTAACAATAGCTATAGACTCTTTGAATTATGAGATCGCAAATAGAGATGAATTGCTTCAAGACAAGTTGGATAAGATTGAGTCGTTAAATAAGGAAATTAAGGATTTGAATTACTTATACACCAAAAAAACTCCACACGGTAAAGCTCTTGGTAATAATACTTATTTCGTTGAACATCCTATTATTGAAATAAATAGATTAACATGGACAAATTTTGATGGTGTCGGAAATGAGAAGTCTATTCAAAGAGTTGCTGTTAAAAATAATGGTGATGGTATTATTGATAATATATTCATCGAATATGTGGTTTTTGATGTTCAAGGGAGAGAAATTAACTCAGGTGAGGTTAGTTTGATGCAGAGTTATGAAAAGATAAAAGCAGGAAAAGCTGTTGAGTTTTTTAAAAATGGACCATACAAGAATAAGTCTGATAAGATGGTACTTAAAATAGCAAGAATCATGTATAGATAGGAATTGGAGCGTTTTTCTGTAGAATGAGAAGATGTACAAAAAAAGGGGTTGGCATATAACCTACTCTAATAAATACTATAGGGGAATAAAGTTACAGACAAAATTCGTATTAAAACAAATAAAATCAAACTGCATCACCATACTTTCCTTGTATCTTATTCATGTCTTTTGAAATAAGATCATCAACAACACGAGCATATTTCTTGGTCATATTTATACTTGAATGGCCAAGCATTTTTGATACTACCTCAATAGATATATGATTTGATAATGTGACAGTAGTAGCGAAAGTATGACGTGCTGTGTGAGTGCTTAAATTCTTCTCAATTACACAAAGATCTGCGATTTCCTTTAGGTAGGAATTCATTTTTTGATTACTTGGAACTGGAAAGACAAGTCCTTTGCTCTGACAAACAGGATGTTCTTTATATTTATTTAGAAGAGCTACCGCTGGTTCCAGTAAGGGTATATTACACCAGTTTTTAGTTTTCTGTCTTTTCTTTTTTATCCAAAGCTTGTCAGCATTATTCACAATCTCGCTATATTTCAAGTTCTTTACATCAACGAAAGCAAGTCCAGTAAAGCAACAGAAGATATATATATCACGAACTTATTGTAGCCTCTGAATAATAAATTCCTTTGCCATTAATTTTAATAACTCAGACTCTGAGAGAAAATCAATATCAACCTCCTCAAGATGGAATTTAATACCTCTAAATGGATCTTTCATCATCCAACCATTATCGACTGACATTCGGGTTATTTTCTTAAGATTCCGTAGGTATTTCACAGTAGTATTATGAGCACACTTCTTTTTTATTTTAAGGTAGTATTCAAAATCTTTGATTACGGAGGGTGTAATTTCATTTAGTTTAAGGTCATCCTCCTTATACATGTACTCAATGAAATACTTTGTATGACTGTAACAGGTTTTATATCTCTCAACAGTACCAGGAGCAAAATCAATATCAATTAACTCTTCACATCGATCATTATGCTCCTTAAAAACTTCGAGAATTGTTCTTTGCTTTTCTTCAAGTCCAAGGTATGAGTTCTTTACTGAATCAGCAGTTATCTCTTTTCCTCCTTCTTCAAGGATTAACTTATGATCATAAATACTCCTTTTTATTTGATCCACTTGGTTATTTATTTGTTTCGCTATTTTCGAGCTTCCTTTGACACGCCCATATATGCTCTCCCATTGATTGAGATCAATATCCCTTTGGATTCCAAAGTCTACTCTCTCTTTGTTTACAGTTATTCGAGCATAGATTGGTGCGTTTCCATTTTTTAACTTTTTTGTTCTCTTAATAAAGAACGACACTCTGAAAGTTGGTCTTTTCATGCTTTATGATTTTAATACAAAGATAAATTATGAGTTCCAGAAACAAAAGTGTAAAAAGCTGCATATCAGTGAATAATAACCAATCCTGGTGGACTAAAACAGTAAAAATCCTGGTCCACCAGGAAGTCCACTGAAATATGTGCATTTATATGAATTTATGTGCACTTCTAAAAACACGAAAACCACCGCAATCCTTAGGATTTACAGTGGTTTTCATCATTTTTCCCTTTAATAGAGCGGAGAGGGCGGGATTCGAACCCGCGGTACACTTTTGGCGTACACACGCTTTCCAAGCGTGCTCCTTAAGCCACTCGGACACCTCTCCTTCTATTAGATATTACATATCTAAAATTTGGGATCGCAAAAGTATAAAAATATTGTATATAACAGTATTGTAGATAAAGGAATGTAACTATTTTTGATTGTATTGGAATACTGAAACAACAAAAACTACCCTCCGGATAGCCTTTGTAAATATTTCAATGAAGTAACTAGCTACATTTTGTGTCGCCGCAAGATTTGCAAATTAAACAGCCATCTTCATATACAACAGTTTCTTCTTTGCAGTTGGGACATAATTTCTCTGCAGCAATTGTCCCGTCTGGCACATATCTTTTTAAAGCTCTAACAACGCCATTTTTCCACGTGTTAATGTTATCTTCAGGAACAGTTAGGTTTGAAATTAAGTTAACAACATATGTTAATGGCATACCATGACGTAATACTCCTGATATAAGTATTGCATAATTCCATAATTCTTGTTCAAATGAACGAGATAAGGCCGGCAGCACGATTCTATATCCTTGCTTATCATCAAATTCAAAGTCGTATCGAGTACGTTCTCCTTTTTTCTTAACTTTTGTTACCCAGCCTGTTTCAACATAGGGTGGCAAATAGAAATCTTCAGCTTTACCGGTAAATACTTCGTATGGTTTATCATTAATTTTACCGATTACGGCTAACCACTTTTCGTAATTATTTTGAAAACGGATAATATCTGCCTCGATGGTTTTAGGTCTTGATGGGGCGATTGAATCACGGAAATCATCTTTATTTTCTTTCTTATCCCCTTTTACCAATACTCCTGAACGTGACCCTTCTCGATAAATTGTCATGCCTTTACATCCACTTTCCCAGGCTTTCAAATAAATCTGGCTAACAAGTTCTTCAGTAGCATTTTCTGGAATATTGACTGTTACGCTGATGGAATGATCTACCCATTTTTGAATATCACCCTGCATCTGTACTTTGTTTACCCAATTTATATCATTGGATGTTGCATTATAGTAAGGTGATTGTTTGATGACTTCGTTTAATTCATCATCATTTTTTGATTTTACATCTTTAATATCGTACCCATTTATTTTTAGCCATGTTTCAAATTTGGGATGAAATACATTGTACTCTTCCCATGAATCGCCAACCTCATCCACAAAACCGATAGTTACATTTTTATCATTGGGATTAACTTTACGACGTCGCTTGTATGAAACCATGAAAACCGGCTCAATACCTGATGTTGTTTGAGTACAGATACTTATGCTGCCAGTTGGTGCAATGGTTAACATTGCTATGTTACGACGGCCTACCTTTTGCATTTTATCGTAAACGTGTGGAGCATGTTTTTTAATACGTTGGATGAAAGGATTATTAACTTCGCGGGTAGCATCAAATACCTCAAAACTCCCACGTTCTTCTGCTAAATCAACTGAAGCACGGTACACTTCAATTGCAAGTAACTTATGTACTTCTGTTGAAAAAGTGATTGCGTCATTCGATCCGTATTGTAAACCCAAGGCGGCTAACATATCTCCTTCAGCAGTTATCCCAATACCTGTTCTTCTTCCCTGAATGGATTTCTCACGGATTTTTTCCCAAAGCTTACGTTCTGTTTGTTTTATTTCATGTGATTCGGGGTCGGCATCAATTTTGGAAATTATCATATCAACCTTTTCAATTTCAAGGTCGATAATATCATCCATTATTCGCTGTGCCATTCGAGCATGTTTGGTAAACAAATCACCATTAAAATATGCATCTTTTGTAAATGGTTGTTCAACATAGCTATATAAATTCAACGCTATTAATCTACAACTATCATAAGGGCAAAGAGGAATTTCGCCACATGGATTTGTTGAAACAGTTTTGAAACCGTGTTCAGGATAAACATCCGGGATAGATTCCCTAATCACCGTATCCCAGAAAAGTATTCCTGGTTCGGCCGATGACCATGCATTATGAACAATCTTGTTCCAAAGTTCACGCGAATTAATTTCTTTTTTGTATGTGGGATTTGCTGAATTAACGGGATATTGCTGAGTATATGTTGTTCCATCTTTAACAGATTTCATAAACTCATCATCCAGTTTTACTGAAATATTTGCACCTGTAACTTTTCCCTGCTCCATTTTGGCATCAATAAAGTCTTCCGAATCTGGATGCTTTATACCTATGCTTAACATTAAAGCACCTCTTCTGCCATCTTGTGCAACCTCACGTGTTGAGTTTGAATATCTATCCATAAAAGGGACAACACCTGTTGATGTTAATGCTGTATTCTTTACCGGGCTACCCTTTGGTCGAATGTGTGTTAGATCATGTCCAACTCCACCTCTTCGTTTCATCAATTGAACCTGTTCCTGATCAATTTTAAGTATACCACCATAGGAATCAGAGTCACCATCGTTACCTATTACGAAACAATTGGATAATGATGATATTTGATTGTCATTTCCAACACCTGCCATTGGACTTCCGGCAGGAATGATATATTTAAAATCTTTTAGTACTTCGAATACCGAATCAAAGGTCATTGGGTTCTTGTACTTGTTCTCAATCCTAATTATTTCATTAGCTAATCGCTTATGCATTTCATCAGGAGTTAATTCGTAAAACCTATTTTCACTATCTTTTAAGGCATACTTATTCATCCAAACATTTGCAGCTAAAGTATCACCCCCAAAATATTTGGTTGCGGCTTCAAATACCTGCTCATGTTTATAGTGCTTCTTTTTTCCTGGCTCTCTATTCAGATTCACCTGTTTTTCGGTAAATTTTAATTTGTTTTTAGCCAATGGTTCAATAGCTGTGTTTGTGTTTTCCAATCGCGTTCTTTCTTCTAAAACTTTGTCATAAAAACTTTTCTCTTCTTTCTTTTGTAACCCTTGCTGATCTGTGTTTTCATTGGTTTTTTCATCGAATTTTAAGTATAAATTGTTTTCCATTAGTTATACCTTGATTAAATTTTGTCTTGGTTATTCATCTGTAAACGAGTATTGTACAAAAAAGAAGAGATTATCTTTTAAGTGATGCAATATACAACACATACCCATGAGTAGGATTAATATTTATTAACATGGTATGTGGATAAAAAAATAATATACGGGTAATTAAGTTGTTATCGGTTAAAATCCCCTAAAATTTTTTTTTCTTGCATTTTGGCATAGTTTTAAGGGAGAAAATTGTTTATGATAAATTTCATAATTATATCCATTATTACTGTTTCTACCTCAATTAAAATATCCATTGGGTTAATGCTAGTTACCACTCGGCTTTGATCAAAAAGAGCGGTGCAAAACTACAAAAATTGAGTCGCAGGAAATAATAATTAGAAATCAAGACTTAGTGATAAATAGTAAATAGGTTTACGTACTCGATAATCATCCACACCCCATGAAATATCACCACGTACAAAGTACCCCATTATTGTTGCTCTAGCTCCTAATCCAAAACCACCAACTATTGGTTCCTTTTGTATTTCAACGGATATATGCATGGGACCGGTATCAATGTATTTTGTGTACAATGAGTTTTCTGGTGAGTATGGACTCAAACCTGTCCACGCAGTTCCTATATCGCCAAATCCTACAAATTGAAAACTTCGCAAAAACCCTGAACTTATAGGGGTTTTAGAGAAATATTGAAATATTGGAAAACGCAGTTCGGAATTAATTACAACAAAACTATTCCCATTTCTAATGTTTTGATTAAACCCTCTCATATTTGTAGCAAGAGTTTGGTATGCATAATTTTCAGAGTAATCGATTGGCGTATCCATGTTGAATTTTGGAAATAACCAGTTATCAACTCCACCCATGTAATAAATTAATGGACTTGCCCCGAATGAAGTGCTCATTGCCAAACGATTTGCCCAGATGAAAGAACGGTGAATCCGTGTGTAATGCCTGAAATCGGCACCTATTACAAAAAGGTTATATTTTTGCTCAGGTTTTAAAACTTTATTATCCTGTAACAAAGCAAACATGATATTGTATTCAGCGAACAACTTGTATCGCGTTCCTGTCATTAAATTGATTCCCAGCGATCGGGTGTTGTCAAAAATAAGTTCAGCTTTTACTCCTCCCCAGTTGGCATATCCATTTGGGATTTCCAAATTAACCTGATCAGTTGCTAAGAAAACATACAAATCGTTTCTGTACTGAGCAGTTCCTCTGATGGATAGGGCCTCATTAAATGGCCATTTTAGGATGTAAAACACCTCATGCGAATGAATCCTGGTAAACGAATAACCATAGTTTTGCTCAAGAGTATTTCTATGAAATACAATTTCTTTATCAAGTCGTTTTGTAAGATTTGCGTAGCTGAATATATATTCGTTATTAGTTAAATTGAGATTAAGGCGCACTCCCCCCACAAGACGATGATCTTCCATAAGGTCGTTCATTCCAATTTGGAAGAATAAATTAAAGCCTGGGTTTAGGTAAATGGGGCCACCACCACCGGTAAATGGCTGATAACTGTAATTTATGTAGTTGAAATCAACTTGCGATATAAGATCATTAATAAAATAGCTCACATTATAGTTAAGTCTTTTTGGGATTGTTATTTCATCGTCTCCTTTAACTGTAATAAGCCCATTGCTATTTATAATATACTTATCAAGGATAGTTCCTTTTGATCCATTCCCAGCTCCTCCACCAAATACTTCTTCTCCCTTTTCATTTCTATAGACCATTACAAAATGTTTCAGCTTTTTTGCTTGCACAATTTCTGGAGCCACTTTTTTTGTTTCATCACTAACAATCAAAGATTTATTTTTTTCTTCCCCACTTAGCTTTTTTTCATAATTCCTGTACAGTTGTTTCATATAATCCGTAGAGTCAAGAACTAAACCTGGAGCATCATTGTAACTAGGAGTGGCATCAATAAAAATTTTATAATAGTTATCTGTAAAAATAACAGATGCCTTTTTACCTGCTTTATAACTAATATTTTGACTGAGGATATCACGTGAAAAATTTGTAACCGGCTTGCTGTGAACCAAATATCTATAGTGGATAGCAGTATCAACCGAGCTCACTGAACTGTCGATAGTAGCAAGGTATGAATTGTAAATTCCAGTTGCATCACTCAAATAACTAATCGTATTAAAACCGTACGAATCGGGCTCTATTTCATTTGCAAGAGGAGTATTAGTGATCCGTTTTAGAATCGGCGTTCTATTCGCATAATCATACACGAACAAATCGAAATTATCAGGTACATCAACAATTGACTCGGGTTCTTTACCAATTGTATCATTTTCTCTATTTGAGCTAAAAACGATTTGACTTGAGTTGTTAATAAAACTGGGATTAAGTTCAGAATAAAGGTCATCGGTTATCTTATGAAATGAACTAGCTGCAATGTTAAAAACGAATAAATCAGATTGCCCGTTTTGAACTGCCGACATTACCAATAGTTGACCATTGTTAGAAAAACCAAAATCAGTAACCTTTTGAACATTATATATAATCTGTTTTGTAAACTCTTTATCTTCAATATTATATCGGTATAACCAGGGCATCCCTTTATCCTCAATTATAAAGGCCAGTAATTTTCCTGTTGGATGCCAGGCCAATAGTGGATATGAATAATCAGTTTTTGTATCAATGGAAACACCACGTTTAAAGATTTTTTTCTTCTTACCAGTGACGAAGTCATGAATGTAGATTTTGTACTTACCAAATTCATTTGTAGTGTAGGCCATGTATTTTCCATATGGGCTAATATGTGGTTGGCCATATCGAATGTCATTTTTATATTTTATATCAAACAATCCTGTTGGAGAATTTTCATAATTGGCATAATCAGAATATTCATTCTGGTAATACTCAATCCATTCCATTGTTAATTGTTTGAAAGGTAGTCCAATAACATACATAAATCCCTTCTCTATACTATTGCTCATATTCGTCATATGAATAATATTGCTAACGGTGGCTTTGCCATAACGCTGGGCAATAAAACGCCATAAAGAATGGCCTGCATAAACAGCATCTTCGCCGGTAAGATTGTTAACTTTATCGTATCTGCCAGATAGTATTCCATCACGGACGCGATTATCGTATTCAACACTCCAATCGGTGCCAAGCCACGAAATTATACCAACTTTATACCAATCGGGTAAAGAGAAAAAAGTTGAAGTTTTAACCTGTTGACCCATGCTGCCACCAAACATCATTTGGTTAAATAATACCTCAGCAATTCCATCCCTGATTTGTTCTTCAAAATTTACATGATTTCCGTCAAAATATAGAAATACTTTTGAGCCAATTATATGCGTAATACCACCAACATTATAATCTTCATTGGTCATTAAGCCAATGTTGCTTTGTTTAAGATCAGTTAAGTTGTTAAAGATGATAAACTGAATCTTTTTATCAAGCCCACTTCCTAGTTTTGATGATATTATCGGAATTTGTTGGGTGGCATATCTGGCAGTATACTGGGCAAGTTCCTTTCCGTTGAGATAAAAATAAGTATCGATATCACGAAACTTATAATATGTCCAGTGAAAATCACTGAATTGAACTCTGTTTTTCCCAAAAGTTTGATTCGATCCATTATAAAACTGGGCAACTAAACCAATAGGCATTATTAGCAGTGCAAACACGAAAAGAGTAATTGCAAAAGAGTTGATATTTATTGCTTTTCTCAAATTATATCCAAAAAATCAGCTTTGTTATAAAGTGCTAAATTATAACAAAATCCAAGCCATTTTATTATACAATGCTATTGAAGATATATAATGTCTTATTTTTGGCATTTAGTTAATAATTAAAATCGAAATTATACATATCAACTATGATAACATTGAAGAGATTTGCTTTTAATCCATTTCAGGTTAATACATATATACTAAGCGACGAAACCGGTGAGTGCGTTATTATTGATGCTGGAATGCAGGGGCAAAGGGAGGAAGATGCTCTTGAGGAATACATTAATAATCATAATCTTAAGCCAGTTATGCTAATTCTTACCCACGCTCATATTGATCATATAATCGGGAATAGCTTCGTTGCAGATAAGTATAAACTTAAGTTAACTGCTCATAAAGATTGCGTCCCGTTTCTTAAAAATGCGAGTGCACATGCAGCAAATTTTGGGCTTACATTAGATAACGTTAAAGAAATAGATGACTTTGTTGATGAAGATAGTGAAATTAAATTTGGTAATTCAACTTTGAAAGTTCTCTTCACACCAGGGCATGCAAATGGAAGTGTTTGTTTCTATTCGCCAAAGGATAAATTTGTGATAACCGGTGATGTATTGTTTAATCAAAGTATTGGCCGTACTGATTTACCTACCGGAGATTACGACTTGTTGCAAAAAAGTATTTGGGAGAAATTGTTTACTCTTCCTGATGAAACAGTGGCTTATCCAGGTCATGGACCTGAAACTACTATTGGTTCCGAAAAGGTGAATAATCCATTTGTTGCTATTGGCAGATAACGGTATTTAACCCTTACGTAATAAGTTATTTACACGATTAGCAATTACTTCCACATTCTGATCCATCATACACTTAAAATGTTTTTTAGGGCATTTTTGATACCCAAGTTTACTGCACGGGCGGCATGAAAGTCCCTTAACTTCGGAAATGAAATAATTATTTTTTTCCTTAGGCATGTATGGATACATCCCAAATTCAGGAATTGTGTTACCCCAAATGCTGATTATAGGTTTGTTAAACGCGGCTGCAATATGCATTAATCCGGTATCGTTTGTAATAATGACTTCCGATAGATTCACTAACGAAGCAGATTGATTTATATTTAATTCTCCACAAGTGTTAATTATTTCTGATTCTGGAGCAAGCTTGATAATTTCTTCACCTCGACTTCGGTCATCAGATCCTCCTATTAATACTACGGGTTTGCTTATTTTTGATATTATTGATGCTGCCTTTTCTGGCGGAAATATTTTTGTAATATGTTGTCCACCAATAACAAAACCTATATAACCTTCCTTAAGTCGGTAATCGATATTTTCGGGAGCAACTTCATCTTCTGCTGGGATAAAATAATCAAGACCCAGGCCATCATTAATAATTCCAAGTGTACTAACCGCTTCAAAATATCTGTCAACAATATGCAAATGAGGTAATTTATTGATTTTGAAGTTTACCAATAACCATTTCTCAATATTTAGTTTTGGAAAGGTGAAACTCTTAACCTTTAATTCTTTTTTCAGTTTATGTGACCTTAAGTTTTTTTGAAGATCGATAATAACATCGAATTTTTCATTCTTCAGGTTCACTAAACATTCTTCAATTGACTTACTGAAAAAGTGAACTTTATCTACATTAGGGTTTGTTTCATAAATGCCTTTGTATGTTTGTTTTGTGAGAACATGAAGTTCAAAATCAGTGTGATTTTTAATTGCACGAACAATGGGTGTGGTGAGTACAATATCACCGATGGAACTAAAACGAATGAGAAGCAATTTTTTCAACCCTACCAATTTTATTGCAAATATAGTAGTAATGTTATATTGTTCGATTATATGTCAAAAACCAGAACTCTAAACCCAAAACCCAAAACTCCAAAACATTCATTAATTTTGCTGTAAAACAATTAAACTACAGAATATGTCGCTTACTCCAACAACTCAAATACCCCTTGGCTTTTCAATGCATCAGTTTATTTTACCCGATACAATAACAAATCAAATGGTATCATCATATGATGTGAAAGGTGAAAAAGGAACTCTTGTAATGTTCATTTGCAACCATTGTCCATTTGTACTACACGTTATTCATGAGCTTGTGAAAATAGGTTATTATTATATGAATCACGGAATTGGCATTGTAGCAATAAGTTCAAATGATGTTGTAAGTCATCCTCAGGATCATCCTGACAGAATGAAGGAGTTTGCATTATCGTTAAAATTTCCATTCCCTTATCTTTACGATGAAACCCAGGTTGTTGCCAAAGTTTACGATGCCGCATGCACTCCCGATATTAATTTGTTTGATGCAGATGGTAAATGTGTTTATCGAGGACAATTAGATGGATCCCGTCCAGGTAATGATATACCCATTGATGGAAAAGATTTACGATCAGCGCTTGATCTTGTGGTTGCAGGAAAAAAAGTACCTGAGGATCAAACCCCAAGTGTGGGCTGTAATATTAAGTGGAAGGAGTAGCTGGTTTCGGAAATATTTTGGATTCTTTTATTTGATAGAATTGTCATCCTGAGCGACAGCGAAGGATCTCTATTTGTTTAATTGTATAATTGATTAGATTCTTCACTTCGTTCAGAATGACAAGCTTAAGTTATCTTACAAAAGAGCATTACTATCTAAACTTGTAAAACATGGAAAGGACCAACGAATCATTATATCTTCCATGATCAAAGAATCGTCTGAAATCACCACTTTGTTTCTGGGAATAAATGTTTAGTAGGGAGTTGTTTGTTCTAAAGTCTACACCAATTTTGGGAGTAAGTGCAAATTGAAAACCAAGGTTTATCTGTAGAGTTACTCTTGCGGGTTTAATATAATGTTGCTGATCACTAATAACCTCCTGATTAACTGATTCATAATACCCCATTAAAAACCCTGCTGAAGGGCCGGCTTCGATTGTAAATCTTCCAGCTTTGTATTGATAAAGTATTGGCATCTCAATATAATTTAATCTTAATAAATAGGATTGATATCCATTTTTTTCAGTTGGATTTTCACGACTTCCTTTTTGAAAGTAGGTTAGTTCGAATTGTATAGCCGATACTGTTCCAATATCCAGATTAACATATCCTCCTGCAAAAATTCCGGCTTTTTTATATCCCGACCATGTATCTCCAGCCACCTGCGACCCAACCAATCCAGCCATTACACCACCATGAAATTGCTGAGCAATGGAATTTATTCCTAGAAATAGTAATAGTATAATGAGAGTAAGATATTTTTTCATCAGTTGTGTTTAAATTAATGTGGGTAAAGATATAAAAAGAACATACATATATTATTCGTATTCCGTAGCTAACCTCATATTGGACAAACTCTATATCGAATTAATGAGCATGCTTCGAATCATTTTTAAAGTATTTTTGTAAAAGCACATGAAAATGTTAACCTAGCGGCTATGCAAAAATTACTCTTATTTGGTTTTTTAATAAGTGCTCTTTTATTTTATAATAATTCATACTCTCAAACAACAGATACATTAACTCTTAAAAACTATGTGGGTGTGGGAATTGCTTATCCATTTTTTAGGACATTTACTGTTGGATATGAAAGAATGATAACTAAAAAAGGGTTTATACGTGTCAATGCGTCTGGGCAACCACTTTCAAAAAAAAACTCGTATAAAAAAAATACTTTAGTTCTAATCTCATATGATGTTAACAAACAAAAAGTTTTCACAAGCAGTTCTTTTTCTGTTGGATATGGGTATATGATTATACCAAGGGCTGGTTTATATATTGCCACTGACTTAACATACAGATATAACTATTTTGAGGATAAGTATTATTATGAATGTGTGGGGACAGATAGTGATTCGAGAGTAAGCCTTGCGTCAGAATACCATAATGATTATGGATTGCAAGCTATGGTAGGTATTAAAGTGGTAATTAAAAAATATAAAGGGATCCGTTTTGTGTGTGATTTTAATGCAGGTAACGGGCTCTATTTAAGTAATCAAAAACATGTGTTAATAGCCGAACGAAAAGGAAGATGTTCAATTAATGACCTTCAATATTTTCCTGAACCACAAGAAACTAATGTTGTTACTATATCCAGTTTAATAATTTTGAGAGCAGGTTTGGGAATTATTTTTTAATGGTTGTTTAACAAATTAAAAATTAACATTACTTTTGACCACACGATTTAACCAAATAGTTAAAGCAATTGGTAAAAAAGACAGAAAATACTGAAGAAAAGATTATTGCTGCTGCGAGTGAAGTGTTTTTGAAAAAAGGCATGGATGGTGCTCGTATGCAGGAAATAGCTGATGAAGCAGGGATTAATAAATCATTATTGCATTATTACTTCAGATCGAAAGATAAATTATTTGATAGTGTTTTTACGGAAACCTTTAAAAATGTTATTGATCTAATCAATGAAGTTTTTACATCATCAAGCACACTCGAATCCTTCATCGAAAATTTTGTAATAGGCTACTCATCAATACTTATCGAAAAACCACATATCGCAAACTTCGTGCTTCATGAATTGAGCAGAAATCCACAGCGTGTTGTTGAACATATTAATTCAACAAATTTTGATAAACTGAAATTAATATCTCTTATGACTGCTGAAGATGAAACTAGGGTCAGGCAATTCAATCCCATTCAGATAATTGTTGATATACTTGCACTGTGTATTTTTCCTTTTGTGGCAAAACCAATAATTAAGGGGTTTATGTTTGATGGAGATGTTGAAGAATATAATATCTTTATTGACCAAAGATCTCAACATATTATTAAGTTTGTGAAAACAGCAGTATTTATTCAGAAATAAATAGATAAATATGAAAAAGATATCTCTAATTTTAATTATTGTATTTATCGGCCAAATATCATGGGCGCAGCAATCAAAAACAATAACATTAAACGACTGCTATCAAAATGCATTTGAGAATTATCCAAATTTTAAGCAAACTGATCTTAATAATTCCATCTATGAATTAAATATTAAGAACACCAAAACTAATTACTACCCAACTTTAAACCTTAACGGACAAATTAGCTGGCAGTCGGATGTTACCAAAATAAATATTCCTGCAGCAGCTGGATTTACAGCACCTGAAATAAGTAAGGATTGGTACAAAATTAATTTGGATGTTCAGCAAATAATATATGATGGGGGAGTTACTTCGGGACAGAAACAACTTGAAACCACCGAAAGAGAAATTTCCAATCAGGAAGTGCAAATTGAATTGTATCAACTAAAGGGAAAAGTTAATCACTTATTCTTCAATATTGTTTTCTTGAAGAAGAATATTGAGGTACTCGATATACTAACTCAAAATTTAAATGCAAGTATTGCAGATGCTGAATCAGCTTTCGATAATGGAATGGTACTAAAATCGGAGGTTGATAAAATTAAGGTAGAGATGATACAGGTTGAACAGCAAATTGTTGAGAAGGAGTCGGAAATAAAGTCTATTATTGGAGCATTAAATGAACTTACAAAACTAAATATTCAATCTGCCGATGATCTTGAAACTCCGGAGCTAACAATCGAAAATTATAGTTTTATAAATAATCGTCCTGAATATCTAATGCTGGTAAAGCATCAGGAAAAAATAACAGCAGCTAAAAATCTGACTTCATCAAAAAGACTTCCCAAATTTTTAGCATTCGGGCAAGCAGGTTATGGTAGGCCCGGATATGATATGCTAAACAATAATTTCAAGGATTATTATATGATTGGTGCTAGATTGAATTGGAATATATGGGATTGGAATAAGGTGAAAAACGAGAAGCAAATACTTGATATCCAAAATGAAATTATTGATACTAAGAAACAATCATTTAATCAAAGTTTGCGTGCCGACTTATTTGAGCGTATTGAGAATATTTCGAAATATGATAAGCTTCTTGAAACAGATGAGACTATACTTGACCTACAAAGTAGTATTGTTAAAACCGCACTCAGTCAGTTTAATAACGGAACAATTACATCAACAACATACCTTATCGAATTAAATAAATTATCAAAAGCCAAATTGAATTTGGAAGCTCATAAACTTCAATTAATTTTCGCTAAGTATCAATATATAACAGCAATAGGTAACTTATAATAATATCAAACCTGTCGACATGAATAAAATAATCTTACTTTCAATTTTAAGCTTCTTTGTGATCACAGCATGTGAAGATAAAGATAATAAATCGGATGCGTACGGTAATTTTGAAGCTACCGAAGTTATCGTATCCGCACAGGCAAATGGCCAAATTATTCAATTTACTCCCGAAGAAGGAGTTGAATTAGCACTTGATGAAACCGTTGGTTTAATTGATACTGTTGTTCTTCAACTCAACAAAAAACTAATGGAACAGCAAAAGATTACAATTGCATCTCAATATAAAAATTTAAGCTCGGAAATTGATGTGCTGAAGCAGCAACTGACCAACGCAAAAATTAATCAGGACAGGATACTTAATCTATTTAGTGCTGGTGCTGCAACACAAAAGCAAGTGGATGATATTGTTGGTGTGATGGATCTGATAAAAAAGCAAATTAGTGCTGCAAATACAAAACGGAATAATATAAGCGATCAAATTGATGGCGTTGATGTGCAAATTGAACAAATTAACGAGGCATTAGGCAAGTGCCACATAAGAAATCCTCAAAAAGGGACTGTACTTGTTAAATATGCTGAAACAGGAGAAGTTACAGGAATTGGAAGGCCGTTGTACAAAATAGCCGACTTAAGCGAAATGAAACTAAAAGCATATATTAGCGGTACTCAATTGCCAAATGTTAAGTTAGGACAAAAGGTAGAAGTGTTGTTTGATAAGTCGGAAAAGGAAAATACCAGCGTTACCGGAACAATAAGTTGGATATCACAAACGGCAGAATTTACTCCTAAAACTATCCAAACTAAACAAGAGCGGGTTAATTTGGTATATGCAATAAAAGTTGCAGTTAAAAATAATGGTGCAATAAAAATTGGTATGCCGGGAGAGGTTAATTTTTAATAGATTTGAATTAGTAAATAATTATAAATTTAAAACAAAGTTTATGAAAAAAGTGAGCATGTTATTTGCCCTTATAGGCATGATGATTTTACCAATGATGCAGGTTCAGGCACAAGATGTTAACCCTGATGCGGTACTTGGAAAATGGAATACAATTGATGATGAAACTGGAAGAAAAAAGTCAGTAGTTGAAATTTATAAAGAAGGGGACAAACTCTATGGAAAGATTGTTGAACTCTTCAGATTACCTGACGAAGATCCCGATCCTATTTGTGATGACTGTGATGAAGATGATCCTCGTTACAATCAAAAAGTATTAGGAATGGTAATCCTTGAAGGTTTAGAGTGGGATGAAGATGAGTGGGATGATGGTACTATTATGGATCCAAAAAATGGCAAGGTTTACAGTTGTAAGTTGTGGATTAAAGATGGCGATTTACAAGTGAGAGGTTATTTGGGCTTTTCATTAATCGGAAGATCTCAAACATGGATAAGAGATAAATAGTTAGTAGTGAGAAGTGAGTGGTGAACAGTAAAATTCACCATTCACAGTTCACTATTCACCATATGTCGGTAAATATCCAAATAGAAAATATTAGCAAGAAGTATGCTGATGTAATGGCTCTTAATAATATAAGTTTGAGCATTAAATCTGGTGAGCTTTTTGGCTGTATTGGTCCTGATGGGGCTGGTAAAACAAGCCTTTTCAGGATACTTACCAGTTTAATATTACCAACTTCCGGGTCGGCAAGTATTGGTGAGTTTGATGTTGTTAAAGATTATAAAAAGATACGCCAAAATACCGGTTATATGCCAGGAAGGTTTTCGTTGTATCTTGATTTAACTGTTGAAGAGAATCTTGATTTCTACGCAAGTATTTTCAATACAACGGTTAAAGAAAACTATGAATTAATAAAGGATATCTACGTCCAGATTGAGCCTTTTAAAAAACGTCGTGCTGGAGATTTATCGGGTGGGATGAAGCAAAAACTTGCCCTTTCTTGTGCATTAATTAATAGTCCGCGCTTAATTATACTCGACGAGCCAACCACAGGAGTGGATGCGGTTTCCCGGATGGAATTTTGGGAATTACTTAAAAAAATGCAGAAGATGGGAATGACAATTATTGTTTCCACTCCATATATGGATGAAGCTGCATTATGCGATAGGGTTGCCCTTATGCAAAATGGAAATCTGTTGGCGGTGGACACACCCAATAATATTGTAAATTCATATAAAGGTGAGCTGTTTGCTGTTAAAGCTGACAACATGCATAAATTATTAGGTGAACTGGAAAGTCTGGGTGATACCAGTCAGGTTTTTCGTTTTGGTGAAACTATTCACATAACCTCAACAATTACCGATGATAAGGTTTATATGGAATCGGTAAATAAACAACTGATCGATAAAGGATATAAAGATATCTCAATAAATAAGGTTGACCCTGTAATTGAAGATTGTTTTCTTGCATTAATGGACAAGGATGTTGAGTAGGGAGAAAATAATAGAGGTTGAAAACCTGGTTAAAAAGTTTGGCTCTTTCACGGCCAACGATAACCTTACTTTCAATGTTTTCAAGGGTGAGATATTTGGATTCTTAGGTGCCAATGGCGCTGGTAAAACTACTGCTATCAGAATCTTATGCGGTCTTTCACCCCCAACTTCCGGTAAAGCAATTGTGGCAGGTTATGATGTGGCAAGATATCCAAATAAGGTAAAATCGAATATCGGCTACATGAGCCAGAAGTTTTCACTGTATAATGATATGACAGTATATGAAAACTTCAGATTTTATGGCGGTATATATGGATTATCGAAAAAACAGATAGTTGACAAAACCAATTACTTTCTCGAAAAGCTTGAAATGGAAAAAACCCGAAATGTAGTGCTAAGTGAAATCCCTCTGGGATGGAAGCAAAAATTAGCATTTTCTGTGGCCATAATTCATGATCCAAAGGTTGTTTTTTTGGATGAACCAACGGGTGGTGTTGACCCCATAACAAGACGTCAGTTTTGGGAAATGATTTACGAAAATGCTGATAAAGGAACCACCGTTTTTGTAACAACTCACTATATGGATGAAGCCGAATATTGCGAAAGGGTTTCAATAATGTCAGAAGGAAAAATAGAGGCACTGGATACCCCGGCAAACCTAAAAAGTACTTATGGGGTTAATTCAATGAACGACGTATTTATTAAAATAGCGAGGGGATAAATAAGTTTAAAGATGTTATAAGTTATATGTTGAATCCCAACGTATAACAATTAACATATAACAATTAATGTATAACAAATAACATATAACGTGTAACAACTAAATGAAAGCATTTATTAAAAAGGAGTTTTTTCATATTTTCAGGGATTACCGATCGATGGTGATATTGTTTGGTATGCCCCTGGTAATGGTTCTGCTTTTTGGGTTTGCTATCACTAATGATATTACGAATGTTCGTATTGCTATACTCGATAACTCCAAGGATGTTGTAACAAATCAAATCACACAAAAATTAATCTCATCTGGTTATTTTATTCTTGAAGATAATATTGAAAGTCAGAATGATATTGAAAAGATATTTACCGAAGGGAGAGTTAAGGAAGTTGTTGTTTTTGAAGCTGATTTCGCCAGAAAGCTAAAAACCGAAGGCAAAGCGCATGTGCAGTTAATTCTTGATGCGTCCGACCCAAATACAGCTAATATAATAAGTTCATACACTACGGGTGTTATTAGCTCGTATTCTTTAGAATTAATGACTCAGGCTAGCATGATTCCGGTAAAGATTAATATTGAAAGCCGCATGTATTATAATCCGGAACTTAAAAGTGTATATATGTTTGTTCCTGGAATAATTACAATTCTACTTATGTTGGTTTCGACAATGATGACCTCAATTTCCATTACTCGTGAAAAAGAGATGGGAACAATGGAAGCTCTGTTGGTATCACCATTAAAGCCGATTCAAATCATAATTGGCAAGGTAATGCCATATACGTTACTGTCCTTTATTAATTTAATTGTAATACTACTTCTCGCACGGTTCGTATTTATGATGCCCGTGGCCGGAAATCTAGTATTATTAATTGTTGAGAGCCTGTTGTTTATTTTGATGTCGCTGGCTTTGGGAATACTAATCTCAACAATTAGCAAAACCCAGCAGCAGGCTATGTTATTGTCGATGTTTGCCTTAATGCTGCCTACAATACTTCTCTCAGGTTTTATTTTCCCGGTCGAAAATATGCCCATACCACTTCAGTATCTGAGTCATATAATGCCATCAAAATGGTTTATTATCATTGTAAAAAATATTATGCTAAAGGGAACTGGAATATTATATTTCTGGAAGGAAACACTTATTATTTTGGCAATGACATTGTTTTTTATTGGCATGAGTGTTAAAAAATTTAAAATACGTTTGGAATAATTTGAAAACGCTACTTTACATATTACAAAAGGAATTTATTCAAATATTTAGGGATAAAACAATGCTTCCCATAATATTTATTATTCCAGTTATGCAATTGCTAATATTGTCGTATACAGCTACATTCGAGATTAAGAATGTGGATTTGATAGCACTTGATAATGATAGAACAAGTACATCAAGGGAATTAATAAATAAATTTTCCGGCTCTCATTTTTATCATTTCAATGGTTATGCCGATGATTTCGAATCTGCTCAGCAGTTGATAAAAAGTGGTAAGGCAGATCAGCTTCTGGTAATTGAACCCTATTTTGAAAGGAAATTAATCGTTGATAAATCAGCTGAAATTCAAATTATTACAGATGCAATAAACGGAAGTGCTGCAAGTATGATGGTGGCATACGCACAATCGATAATTGGTGACTTTAACAAGAATATTATCATTGAACAAAATCCATCTCAACAACTGGGGATGCCAATCGAAATCGGATCGCTCTTTTGGTATAATCCTGAACTTGATTATATTACTTACATGGTCCCCGGCATATTAGTTCTTTTGGTAACCGTTATCGGGATGTTTTTGGGTAGCATGAATCTTGTTAAAGAAAAAGAAATAGGCACCATAGAGCAAATTAATGTTACTCCAATAAAAAAATATCAATTTATTGCTGGAAAGCTAATTCCATTTTGGTTTATTGCAAATGCTGATTTGGCAATAGGGTTATTATTAGCATATCTTGTTTTTAATATACCGGTTATGGGAAGTGTTGGCTTATTATTCTTTGTGGCTTCTGTTTATCTGGTTGGGATATTATCAATAGGATTAGTAATATCCACACTAACAAACACAATGCAGCAGGCAATGTTTATCTCATGGTTTTTCCTGGTCATTTTTATTCTGATGAGTGGCTTGTTTACTCCGATCGAAAGTATGCCCAATTGGGCACAGGTTATAAATCATGCAAATCCGGTTTCATATTTTATAAAAATGAACAGGATGATAATGTTAAAGGGGTCTGATTTTATGGATATAAAAGAAGATTTAATAATACTTGGGGTTTTTGCAGTTGCGCTATTTAGTTTTTCAATAATGAGATACAGAAAAACTGTTTAACCACATGTATGGTTGACTCATAAAAGTATTTTAGATAAGAAAGGTTTAATTTTTCGTAGTCCTCAATCTTTCGCCCTTTCTTCATAAAACTAATGTAGATTAGACAACTTGCGTAGGTGATCAATGGGAATATAAAGCCTATTTTTTCTTACCTTCTTTCTTTTGCTTTGCTTCTGCGGCTTTCTTTTTTGCTTCTTCGATAGCTATTATTTTCTTACAAGTTGATAGTTCAGGGGAAAGTGATATTATTAGGTTACTGAACTTTTGATTTACCTCTTTTGGCTCATGATACCGGTCAAAAAATCGACTTGTTAATATGGTTACTTCTTCCCGTTTATTTTCTAGTTCAGCCTTTAGTTTTAAATCAGCTTTATTTTCTTTATACTTAAGCTGTAATAGTTGATATTCACATGTTGTATTTGCCATTGCATATGCGTCGGCTTTCATTATTTCCTCTTTGCTATGTCCATTATCGTTTTTGTTAAGCATGCTGCAGGATGCCAACATGAAAGAAAAAAGTGCAATTATAATTAAAGATTGATTTTTCATTTTCAAAAATTTTCACAAAAATAGTTCTTATACCAACTAAACATCAAAATGTACTGATAAATCTTCATCTTTATAGTTTTATCTTCTTGAAAAAATATTTCCGTAGCTTTGGCTATGCAATTATTTTTTAAGTTTGCTAAAACTAAAAATCTATTGATTTACTAAGCTCATTCTGAAATTTAATTGGTATTACTGTTTTTTTTGTGATATAGGATTCAGATCATAATTATCCAGTGAAGTGTTCAATGTAAAAGCATTCATAACTGGAAGTGCTTTGTTATTAAAATCATACCAATGCTATTAGTTCTTCACCCCAATGTAAACGGATTAATTTTTGTAAAAAACACTTTCCCCAATTCCTGCAAATCTTAACGTTATACCTTCCTTTTTGGCATATTCTTCAAAAAAATTAAGATTATAAAATAATTTCTGTTGAACAATTGCGCGACAATCATCGTTATCGATTAACTGCAGGAGTAGGTTCGATTTAGGTGGCATTGATTCCATTACTTTGTTTGTGTAATACAAACTGAACTCGGAATCTCCGCATCCACCACTGTAGCTAATCCAGATATTAAGACAATTATTAACTACAAAAACGGTATCCAAACTATAATAATCACTATGTATATTACTAAATTGTTGGTCAGTATAGGTCATAGATTCGCATACATCCAATGGAGCATCCTCTATTGAAGCTGTTTTTTTTACAGTGTGACAGGATGACATTAGGAGTAGGTTGGAGATGAAGATTAATATCAAAAATTGTTTCATATCATTCATTATTAGATCAGTTATTAGAAGTAAGAATGGGACTTTTTCTAACACCCGAATTATTCAAAAATTACAAAATTAATTACGTCTCTTTCTTTACAACAGGTGGAGTAGATAACTCATATTAATTGATCCAACAAATCATTCATTGTAAAGAAGCCCTTTCTGTTATGGATAAATTCAGCCGCCAACACAGCACCCAAAGCAAATCCACCACGATTTTTAGCCTCATGTATAAGTGTAATACTATCCACATCCGATTGGTAAATTACATCATGTTTACCCGTTACTTCCCCTTCTCGTATGGAGTAAATAGGTATGCTTTTTTCGGCTTCATCGTTTAATTTCCAATGAAGCAAATTATGGTTATTGCTAATTATTCCTTCTGCAGTTGCTATGGACGTTCCACTTGGTGCATCAATTTTATGTATATGATGAGTTTCATTAATATGAACCTTGTAATTATCAGCCCCCAACATTAGTTTTGCGAGATATTGATTTGTCCTAAAAAATATATTAACACCAATGCTAAAGTTTGGAGCATATAAAAATGTGCCATTATTTTCGATACATAGTTTCTTAACTTTTTCCATTTCATCATACCAGCCCGTAGTTCCTGTAACTATTGGCAATCCCAATTTAAAGCATACATTAAATATATTAATTGCTTCATAGGGTAAACTAAAATCAATAACCACTGTTTTTGAATAATCTATACCATTAAGCCTATGCCACTCATTATCATTATCAATAATTGCAATTACCTTGTGATTTCTTTTCAAGCAGATTTTTTCAACTTCTTTGCCCATTCTGCCATAACCTGATATAATTATATTCATGATAATAAATTAGTTAGGTGTTAGAAATTTACTGATATCTTTAGCCCATTATGATTAATTGCACTACCTGGAATTACAGATGGCATCGAGATATTGGGTTGCATTATTACAGGTTCTATCTTCATTGAGATATTGTCATCTACATTCCAGTAATATAAATGGGCATCAACGGTTGCATCCAACAATTGTAGTACATACCATGCAGCCATTAAGATGAATGAAAATTCCATATCACGACGAAACGAATCCCGATAATATTTTAGTTCCTCCTCACTATATTTTGTGGCAAGCTCATTTTTGCATACTGTTTCGTTAACATTGCTCATATAGGAATTTTGCTCGGCATTATATTCTACAACCAATAAATTATCCAATGAGTTAACTTTGCAGATATATGCCTCGTTATATTTAAGATATTGACCTCTGGCATAAAAGGCAAAATATCCCGTTGCTCCAAACCCGGCATAAACTATTGGTAATTTCCAATATTTCTTATTGTAGATTTGACCTGCTCCGGGTATAAGTGCAAGTAGAGTTGCCTTTTTTGGTGAATGCTTAAGTATAGTTGTTGAATCGCTATTACTTTGCCCGTGTACATTATTTGAACAGCATACTGAAATAATCAGAATTACTACGGTAGTTAGTATACTGTTTAACAACTGTTTCAAAATGTGTGTATTATTTTTCCCCGATTAATGTTATAATATTGTCGAGGTCGTCATCATTTTTAAAACTAATAACGATGGAGCCTTCTCCATTATTGTTCCTCCGTAGATTTACCTTTGTTCCAAGTTTTGTACTTAATAATGCCGGGGCATCTTTAAATCTCTCAGGTATTTCTACGATTTTCCCTTTGGATTTTGATACAGGTTTTGTTGTTGTATTTCTAACGATCTCCTCTGTTTGACGAACATTTAAACCTCTGTCAATAATTGTTTTAAGAATTTTTTCCTGTGTTCTTTTGTCAGGAATAGATATTAAGGCTCGAGCATGTCCCATGGAGATGAAACCATCGCGTAAAGCAACCTGAACATTTGGAGGTAGCTTAAGTAATCTTAAGAAATTAGCAATTGATGACCGACTTTTACCAAGTCTCTCGCTAAGTTTTTCCTGAGTAAGCTTAATTTCATCTATTAATCGTTGGTAACTAATGGCAATTTCAATTGCGTTAAGATCTTCGCGGTGTATGTTTTCGATAAGTGCTAATTCGAGCATTTGCTCATCATTTGCAACACGAATAAACGCTGGTAATCTCTTAATACCAGCCATCTGTGAAGCTCTAAACCTTCTTTCTCCGGCTATAATCTGATATTTATCATAACCCATTTTGCGAACAGTAATAGGCTGAATAATTCCCTGAATTTTAATTGATTCAGATAATTCTCGAATCATCATCTCATCAAAATGTGTGCGAGGCTGGAATGGGTTAGTCTCAATTTTGTTTATATCAATTTCTGCTATAGCGCCTGCAACAAAACCTCCTGAGATATCCTCAGAAGTTATATCTGTATCCGGACTTGACAAAATTGAGTCCAGTCCTCTTCCCAATGCTTTCCTTTTACCAGTGTTACTCATCAATAATTTTATCAGCGTTATTCATTAAAGTCATATCATTCTTTTGTAGAACTTCTCGTGCCAGGTTAAGGTAGTTAATAGCACCAGTGCTGTTGGCATCATGCATAATGATGGAATCACCAAAGCTAGGGGCTTCGCCAAGTTTTGTATTTCTACTTATAATGGTATTAAAAACCATCTGTTGAAAATGGGTTTTAACTTCTTCAACAACTTGTTTCGAAAGTCTTAATCTTGAATCAAACATAGTTAAAAGGATGCCTTCAATGTCAAGATTTTCGTTAAGTCGAGATTGTACAATTTTTATGGTATTTAATAATTTACCTAGTCCCTCAAGAGCAAAATATTCACATTGTACAGGTATAATTACTGAGTCGGCTGCAGCCAATGCATTAACCGTTATTAAGCCAAGGGATGGTGAACAATCGATTATTATGAAATCATAATTAGGCTTTATTTTTTCAAGAACCTTATGCATAAGATGTTCTCTGTTGGGTAAATTGATAATTTCAATTTCAGCCCCAACAAGATCAATATGCGCAGGCAGTAGGTCGAGATTAGGTGTTTTTGTTTTCAGTATTACATTCTCAACATTGAGATCATCAATTATACATTCGTAAATACTTGCCTGAATTTGTTTAGGGTCGAAACCAATACCTGAGGTTGCGTTAGCTTGTGGGTCAGCATCAACTAAAAGTGTCTTATATTCAAGAATTGCAAGACTGGCAGCAAGATTTATAGATGTGGTTGTTTTCCCAACACCTCCCTTTTGATTGGTTATGGC
>JABMPH010000485.1 GCA_013203805.1 Bacteroidota bacterium
AAACAACAACATGTTGCTTAACTTTGACTCAACTTTTTTATATTAAGTCCATGGTGTGTAAAATAAACCAACATCGAATTATAATATTACTAATATTTGGGGATTTATTATTATTAACATTTGTTTATTCTGTAATAAATCTCATTAAGACCGATTTTAATTCAGATTTTACCCGATACTACAATGTCATTTATTTTGAGCTCACTACCGTATGGATAATCGTTGGATTGATTATGGGAAAATATGATTATTCCAGAATAATCCGACAAAAAATATCCAGACTTTATATTAGTCACTCTATAATTGTTTTATTGCTATTAAGTATTTCCATTGTCCTAATCCACCAAACAGATATATCCTGGTTATTGTTATTTGGAACAGTATTTATCTCAACAGTTATAGGGTTGCTTATTTCAACATTCCTATCAGTCGGAGAGCTGAAGTCATCAACTGATATTAGTTTCATCGCCAAATTTTCAGAAGAACCGTTTAATCAACAACAACTTGAGATGCCAATTACAACACAAAAAGATGGAATCCCGATATTAGATATTAAAACCATACAGCACATTAAAGATATTTGTGATTCATCTGATCCAAGAATTTTTAGTCTGATTAATATACCGAATATCCTTGAAAAAATTAAACGTGATAATTTCTTTATACTAGATTCAAATAACCCTTTTAATTTGGAATTAAATTTTCTGGGTTCACTCTCATTAATTATAAATGTTCACATTTTGAATGATTTTAAAAATATTAATGATTATTTCGATAAAATTTACCTGCTGCTTGAAAATGGAGGCATTTTTGTGGGCATGGTTATTTCCAATTCAATTCGTTATAAAAATACAGAATCACAATATCCATGGATAATTGCAAAAACTATGATTTTCTTTGATTTTATCACGAACCGGATAATTGCAAAAATGCCTGGGTTTACAAAATTATATGATTTATTCACCAATAGAAAGCACTATGCTATCTCAAAAACCGAAACTATTGGCAGGTTATATTTCAAAGGATTTGAATTAATTGATGCTGCAGAGTCTTCAGATAGGTTTATTTTTGTAGCACGAAAATCCAAAACGCCAATTATACATATCAAACCCTCATTCGGACCGATAGTCAGACTGGATCGGGTCGGTTTAAATGGCGAAATAATGCCAGTGTATAAACTTAGAACCATGCATCCTTATTCAGAATTTCTGCAGGGATACATATATAATCATGGTGGGACGGAAAATGGGGATAAGTTTAGTAATGATTTTAGGATTACCTCATGGGGAAAATATTTTAGAAAATTTTGGTTGGACGAACTTCCAATGCTTCTTAATTTGCTTAGAGGGGATATCAAATTGGTAGGTGTCAGACCGCTCAGTAAACATAAGTTCAGTATTTATAACAAAGATATTCAGATTAGAAGAATTAAATATAAACCGGGACTTATCCCACCATTTTATGTTGATCTTCCAACAAATCTTGAGGAATTACAGGCGTCCGAAGCCAAATATTTTGATGCTTATGACCTCAATCCAATTTGGACTGATTTCAGATATTTCTGCCTCTCTTTTGTGAATATTGTTTTTAAAGGCAAGCGGTCAGGTTGATTTCATTTTCTTTAAATCGGTATTGGGCAGGAATTTGGTTATATTTTGGATTGATGAATTCACTACTCGCCAGTCCAAAAATCACAATTCCCCTTTCAGATCAGGGGTACGATTGGTATCCACTTATTGAATACGGTATTTTACATGATCATTTTGATGGATTTGTTTTAAATCAACCCTATGATCTTGACGAATCGATGGAGGCAATATCTAATTCTGGATTAAACGCATGGACAAATACGATAAATGCTCAATACTGCTATTGTAAGGATGAAGACAACGTTGAAGGGATTGGAGTTCATATTGCGCCAGGCTATTCCGTATCTACACATGGGAGTAAAAACAATAGTATAATGCTGGTCGTTAATGGGTTACTAAAAATCGGAGATTTGTTCCTTGTAAACCGATTTCGTTTGAATGACCCTGCTCTAAAAAATGATCCATATTTTCACGGAGATACTGGCGAATGGCTGTATGGATATTTTGATGAATCCTATGCGGTTTTATCGTTGTCAGATAAAGTTGATTTATTTATGGGGCGGATGAACCGAAATTTTGGTGCATTAAATGATTATGGTCTAATACTGTCTGATAACCCCTATGCCTTCGATCACTTTGGGTTTACCGCTACAGGTAACCGATTGAAATATTCTTTTTATACCACCCGATTAAATGATATTTTGGGCGAAGATAGTCAGGGGGGTACAATGCCTTCGGACACGTTGATGCAGACAAAACGGTATTGGGCGATTCAGCGACTGGATTGGAAAATAAGGGAGAATCTTCAGATCGCCCTTTCTGAAGCAACTGTTTACGGAGGACCTGACCAGAACTGGGTGGCAAGTTATATGAACCCTGTGCAATTCTTCTATGCGGCCCAACGAAATCAGAGTGTTCAGTTGAACAGTATGTGGCAAATCAATGTGTTTTGGAAACCCAAACAAGGACTAGGATTTTATGTAGATCTTTTTGCTGATGACCTGATTATTAATAACGAAGAAGTCAGTGACCGGGATCGCCACCCCGATAGATTAGGGTTTTTATTGAAAGCCAGCATAACTGATTTATTCATATCAGAATCTCTTACTTCCGTCCGGTATGTTTGCATCTGGAATGATACCTATACATCGTTTCGAACTTTCGAGAATTATGCATATTTTAATAAAGGGATTGGTTTCCCCATTAACAGTTACGAGGGAGTAAAATTAAACTGGAATTATCTGGGCTCCCCTCCTGTATTAATTCAATCGTCGCTGGAGTTATGGCAGCATGGAGATATCAATTTGCACCAGGTATTTGATGGAGAAATTAAAGAATTTCCGGTATCCCCGGTAATCTACGGTATCACTACTGAATTTGAAATTTCTACTCCTTATTGGCACCAATTTGAATTTGAATTTACATTTATCAATCGCCTTACGACACTAGCTAAAAAGAACTTCTTTAATAATTGTAATTCATCAAATGAAATTCAGATCAAACTGCTCTACCAATTCAGCTTCATTTTTTAATTGGCATATAGAACCGAACGAAGTGTTAAGCATTGTTATTTTTAATCGGTCGAAGACAGAAATCCACTGGATTTCCCGTGTATTAATGAATCCGACGGCTTTATTTTTAGGATGTGGAATTGAATAATTTTATAAAAGTACAATTTTTATCGGATGAGAAAAACCATCTTGTAGCAAGAGTAATCGTGGCAAAAATTAAAAAACATTATGAGATTATCTTTTTACCAGAACCTGGGAATAATTTTCAAGGCTCCATTTTAATTAACACCGAAGCTGAAAAACATTTTATTATTAATGAGGATGGTGTTGCTATCATTCCATTTTCTAGCAAAATTGATCCAAATAAAGCCCGATTGGTAATT
>JABMPH010000486.1 GCA_013203805.1 Bacteroidota bacterium
GATATAACCATTATCATTAATTGTATTTTTGAAAAAACTGAATAATATTATGAAGACTATAAAAAAAGGATTTGCCAGCGATAATTGGTCAGGAGTTTGCCCTGAAATAATGGATGCTTTAAATGAAGTGAACAAAGGACATATATTTGCTTATGGTGAAGGCGAAGAAGAAGTATCGAAGACTGCTTTCAGGAAATTTGAGGAACATTTTGGTAAAGATATTAAGGTCTTTTTTGTATACAATGGTACTGCAGCCAATGTGTTGGGTGTTGGACATTTAATAAATTCATATCAGGCAATTGTTGCAGCTCATACTGCTCATTTAAATGAAGATGAATGTGGTGCCCCTGAAAAGTTTATCGGAACAAAAATTCTTGAAATACATACAGATAATGGAAAAATAGTTCCCGATCAGGTTAAGCCTTTTATGGGGAGTATTGGGTTTCAACATCACAGTCAACCAAAAGTAATATCCATATCTCAGGTTACAGAAATGGGAACTGTTTATACACCGGAAGAAATTAAAGCATTGGCGGATTTTGCCCACAAAAATAATATGTATTTACACATGGATGGTGCACGAATTAGTAATGCTGTTGCAGCACTTAATACCGATTTTAGAAATATCACAACCGATGTTGGTGTTGATGTTCTTTCATTTGGAGGAACGAAAAATGGATTAATGTTTGGAGAAGTGGTTGTATTCTTCAATAAAGAACTTGCTCTTGATTTTGAGTATGCTCGTAAGCAAGGAATGCAGCTTCATTCGAAAATGAGATTTATAGCTTCACAATTTACCCGATACTTAACCAATGGCTTGTGGAGAAAAAATGCTGAGACTGCAAATAATATGGCTAAAAAGCTTGCTGAAAAAATATCAACTATATCAGAGCTTAGTATTAGCAATAAAGCAGAAGCAAACGGTGTTTTTGTTTTGATGCCACCTGAGTTAATACCAAAACTACAGGAGCATTATTTTTTCCATGTGTGGAATGAAAGTCCGGTTTTCGAAGGAATTATACCAATGAAGGAAGTAAGATTGATGTGTTCATGGGATACCACTGAGGAGGATATTGTTGGATTTGTTGATCTTATAAAAAATTTGGTTGATTAAGAAGTGGAATAAGGTTATAAGAGGTTATAAACGTATAAGGGTAAAAGTATAATGGTAAGTGGGTAAAAAGGTATATGGGAATTAAGGGGATATGATCCTCACCCCTATACCCATATACCCTTTGTACAAAAATCTACTCAATAACTTTCTCGCTATGAGCATTTACAAAAAGGATGGTGCCTACCTGGTCGTAACCGGTGAACATGCTTTCTTTCCTAACAGACTCTTCCCTAAAACCATTCATAACAAGGCCTGCGTCATATGACTTTAAATTGACCAGGTCTTTTTGATGTACTTCCGGATCCTGTGGAATTATTTCAATATTTGATGATGTTATAGGTAACCTTCCTGAAGTAACAAGTTCTTGCATGTTTTTTCTGGTTTCTTCTTCAAGCTCAGGCTTACAAATGTCAAATATCTTAATATCAGTCTTTTTCCAATCAGGATGCCCTGAAATAATAAAGCCTAATAGTATCATCAGGTTTGCATTTGACGAATCGGTTGAAGATATCCAGATATGAATACCATTTGAGTATTTTATCTCTCTCGGACTACTTGCTAGTATCAAAACATCGAACTTGCCAGCATTTACAAGGGCAAAGTTATCAACGATATGACTCAAATCATCGGGTTTGTCCTTATCGTACTCAAAAATCACCATATTATTTTCCATTCCTGCAATACCGGGTATTTGAATTGCCTGTGCAATGGCTGAAGTGTAAGAAGGCGAAATTATTGTGTCAACATAAACATGGCTGTCTTTTTTACTTATCATTTTATTAATTCTGATAAGCTCCTCTTCAGCCTGTTTATGAGTTGCTTTTGAGTAATAACCTTCAATTCGGTGAAGGTAAGTGCCGAATCCGTATTTATGTGAAATCCAGTTTAATAGAATTAATGCCTTATCCCGTTCAAAAGTTCTTTTTGATATGCAGATTGCACTTGGCCGCCACTCACTAAATATTTGTTTTTGTGTTTTCCTTTGAAGGAAAACCTGTAGATTTCTGTTTAGCTGAAAAATTGCATTAGAGAATATTGATTCAAACCCCTTGCGGTTTTTATGATAATAATTAAGGAACATGTATAATCCCGTCATTAATATAAAAGCCAGCATAGCATAGCCTGTATTTATTTTAAACATTACCCAAATAGATGTTACAAATCCGATTAATGATAAATACCATTTTGAATTGAACGAAGGACGGTATGCTGGTGAAGACCCAAAATGATTTAAGAATGAAATTAAGCAAAGGGCACCATATGTAACCATAAAGAACATTGAAATAATTTCAGCAACGGTATTTACATTGCCAAGGGCAACAAAAATAAATGCAATAATTAGAGTAACCAAAGATCCGTTTATCGGTTCATTATCTTTACTCCTACCCTTTGATAGCCAGTTATTTATTCCTTTACTGGGAAAAGCTTTATCAGATGCCAGAGCCTGAAGGGTCCGTGGAGCTACCATTATTGAACCTAAAGCAGATGATATTGTTGAAGCTGCCAATCCTAGAGGAACAACCCAAATTCCCTGAATAGCAATATTTCCCATAACCAGTTGGTTATTTAACAAATCATCAACACTTGCCGAAACGGCAAGTTTATAAATGATGAAGAAATATATAATCATTCCACTAACAGTGGCAAGAATTGTTCCTATGGGTATTGATTTCGCCGGGTTTTTAAGATCGCCTGATAATCCTACACCAGCTGTCATCCCGGTAAAGGCAGGGAAAATAATTGCAAAAACCACAAAGAATTTTGATAAATCAGTTGTGTCACTGCTGAATAATGAAAAACTGCTAATATGGCCTTCTGTAGGTGACCCTGCAAAAAATAATATAATAGCAAAAAACAATATTGCAACAACTACGTACAAAGCTTTCACACCCAGATTTGCTCCTTTCTTTAATATTACTGCGCCCAGTACAATTAATGCAGGAATACTGATAACTTGGCGTGGTAGGTCAATGCCGTATGAATCAATAATATATGTAAAGAAAAATTGAAAAGCTTCAGTAAATGCAATTATGTAAAAAGCCACACTGATTGCCTGTGACAGATAAAGTGCTATGCCTATTGTAGCCCCAATATTCAATCCAAATGATCGTGAAATAATAAAATATTCACCGCCCCCTTCAACCCTTTTATTTGTTGCAAGCTCAGAAATAGCCAGAGCTGTAGGAATGGTAACCAAATGCCCCAGAATTACAATCCCTATTACTCCCCAAAAGCCTACAGTCCCAACTGCATAACCAAATCGAAGAAAAAGAATTGCTCCAAGAATAGTAGATATAGCCGTAAAAAAAACAGGGAGTGTTCCGAATTTTTTAGTCATTTGTACGCTGCTCATACGGGTTTAGTTTAGATAAATATAGTTATAACAAAAGTAAATATTAATTCTTATTTATGGACATCCTTAATAAACGCCTCAACCTCAGGAACTCCACCTTGGTATACTAAATATCCATTATAAGGCTCTCGTTTGGTGATTTCGTCATTAATTGGAGTGAGCATCATTTTCTTCACTTCTTCAGGATCTTCTGTCTGTCCTAATATCCAGCTAAGTTTAACCCATGCTACTTCTGGTAACATGTTTCCTGTTGGAATTATTCCTTTCGCCATCATATCACGGCCTGTATCATAAACAAACATATGAACATATCCCCACAATGTTTGCAGTGTCATATACATATGTACTCCTTTTGCATGCGCACGTTCAATGGCAGGGTATAACTCCTTGTTAACATGACCGAGTCCTGTTCCAACAAAAATAATTCCTTTATACCCCTTTTCAACAAGTGCGTCAAGGGTGTCGGGAGCCATACCTGGATAATAATAGAGCATGGTTACCTTATCACTAAAATAAGGAAGTATTTTAACATTTTTATCAGTACGTCGCTTGTTGTATTTCTTTTTGATGGGAAAAATGTCATCACGGGTTATCCTGGCAAGAGGGGTGTCGCCAATTGTGCGGAAAGTTGATCTGTATGAAGAGTGCATTTTACGAACTCTGGTACCTTTATGGAGTAATCCGTATTCATCAGAAGTAGGACCAAACATACAAACCATCACTTCTGCAATATCTGATTGTCCTGCAGCTTTCATAGCATGCATAAGGTTTAATGCTGCGTCGGAACTTGGGCGGTCGGAGGAACGTTGCGATCCAACAAGTACTACCGGTACAGGTAAATTCTGGCACATAAATGTAAGCGCAGCACCTGTGTGATGTAGCGTGTCGGTTCCATGGCCGATTACAATCCCATCAATACCTTTTTCAATTTCTTTACCAATTGCAATGGCAAGAGCCATATATTGTTTCGGACCCATATTTTCGCTAAAAACAGCAAAAATCTTTTCTGTATCTAAATTACAAATATCTGCAAGTTCAGGTACAGCACCATAAAGTTCACCCGGTGAAAAAGCAGGAATAACAGCCCCTGTTCGATAATCAAGTCGAGATGCTATTGTGCCACCAGTTCCAAATAGTTTTACATGTGGTAACCCTGGTGTAGTAGGGAATGCCTTTTCAGGGATTTTGTAGTTGGCTTTATTATAACCAACTTCTTTCATGCTTGTTATGGTCCGTGTATCAATACCAATGTTATAACCAGTAACAATTTTAACAACAATATGTTTGTCGTCATCATTTTCTGCTCTTGGTAACACTGTTCCTTTAAAAATGCCTCGGGTTGTGTCAGCCACTACTGTTCCCCACACTCTAACCTTATATTTTTTTAATAATTCTAGAGCATCACCTTTGTATCCTTGAAATATATCGTTATCCATTTTAAATTTCTTTGCTTAATTCTGTCAAATTAATATTTCCTATTGCTATATTTCTCAGACTTCCCATCACCCAGTTTTTTTGTTTAGATTTGGAAATCACATCTTTTCCTTCTGCAAATTTATCATAAAGCACAGGAAGTTTCGATAGGATTTCCTCTTTTGAATATTTCTTAAATTTAATGCTTGTGAGTATTGATTCGAAGTCCATTTTAGGATGCTGTATCATATCAGGGAGCATTTTTTCGGCAATCTCATGTTGGATTTTATTCTTATTTAGGAATCTAAATAGCTTGTAAACTTTTTCATAATCAAACTTTTCAGGACCTTTATAATGCCCTAATGCAAATTTAATTTCATGGCCGAAAAACGTGCCGGCAAAAGATGGAGTTACATCTAACTCAACAACAATTCTTTCAATTAACGGGAAAAGATTTTTGGAAAAAATATAAGTATATGTTTCTTCAGGTACATCCCATTTTTTTAATTGTTTATACCTATCAATTACATCACTTGGGATTCTTGATCTCAGTGTTTCAATATATTCATCTTCAAGTGGAATTGGAGCTGAATCTGTATCAGGATACATCCTATCAGCTCCTGGGAGTACACGTTCAAAAATAGTTGTGCCATCTTCGAATGATTTACGTGTTTCTTCAGGAACTCCAACGAGTGCCATCTGACATCTTTCTTCAACGGTTTCAATCGCTGTTTTCATGTCAGCTTCATTACCCCAAATTATTACTTGAGCATCACCCTCTTTTGCATCAAGAAGTTGTCTGATTTCAGACCAAAGATTATCATCAATAATTGGATTAATCTCCTCGGAATGAGTCATGTTGGGTTTTTCTATGCCTGCAATTACCTTTAGTCTTGTAGCCAACTCATCTGCAAACATTTGTCCGGGCTGAGTGAAATATGATAATGCACCCTCAAAAAGAGGTAAATTAATTGCTATAATATTCTCTTTGTCAGATAAGCCGGAGAAATCTTTTAGCATGTTTTTTATAGATTTATGATTGACTTTCCAGTCTTCTGGTTTGGTAACTTTTGCCAGAAGTAATTCTTTAATATGTAGTAAGGCCCATTGTCTGAATACTTCATTATGAGTTAGCTCAGGAATCCATTTTGTGTGTGCCACACCTTTAATTTCAACGCGGCTACCACCTTTGCAGCTTACATTTACATCCTGGCGACCAGCACCCATACCTGTTCTTACTTTTCCTGTGCTACGGTTAAGGAAGCGGATATAATCACAACCTTCTTTAACTTCATCAGGATTTACGAAATCAGGATATGTAACTGTTTCAATTAGTGGCATGCCAAGTCTGTCGGTTTTGTATAATCGTACATGACCTATATCACTTATTTCACGGCACGAATCTTCCTCGATACTTAGCTGAATCAATCTGATTTTTTTATGTGGGAGTTCTAATTCACCTTCAACGCCAAGTATAGCTGTGCGCTGAAATCCGGTTGGAATACTACCGTCTAAGTATTGCTTTCGTGTTATGTGAACCTCTCCAACAACATTTAATTTTGAAAGCAATGAAATTTCCAGAGCTTTTTCCAAAGCATCCATATTAATTGGAAATGGAGGAGTATCGTCAACTTCGTATGTACAAGCATTCTCGTTGTTAATACGATATATTATTTCCTTTCTGGTTCTAAACTCCATCAGGGCAGTACCATCATATTCGCCAAGCTCACTTAAAGTAGGTCGCATATGTCTGATTATTTCAGCATCATAATCGTCACTTTGATTATATATTCCGGCCGGACAATGACAAAACAATTTTTCATCGGTTAATAACTGCTGATGAACCTCTAACCCTGACATGAATCCAATAGAGTCATATGTATCTTGAGTTGCTTCACGTCTAGTTACATAGCCAACTTTTATTTTGCTGTTTTCGTAATTTGATTTTGAATTAAAACTCATTTATAAGTGTTTTTATATCTTCTCGAAAAATGCCCAAATTTAAGAAAAATGAATAGCTGAAGAGTTGATTTCTTTTAAAAGTTTTAATCAAAAAAAATATTGGATTTTGGTAGTACTTTAATCATTATTTTTGCGTTCAAATGGATAACTATGAGAGTTAATTTAAGGCTTATATATATATTATTCATAGTTTTTTTTATTCTAAAAACTACAGAAGCTCAGCAAAAGTCAAGGGTTAATATTGAACATGCTGATGCTGGTCGTTATAATGCAAAACTTGGGAAAGATGTACAGCGACTAATTGGGGAGGTTGTTATACGTCAGGATTCAACACTTTTTTATTGTGATAGTGCATATATAAATGAAGCTAACAATAGTTTCGAAGCCTTTAGTAATGTTCATATTAAGGTAAATGATACTGTTGATGTATATGGGGCAAGGTTATTATATGACGGTAACACAAAAATTGCAGAGTTATTCGATAGTGTTAAACTTATTGATAAAAATACCATCCTCACAACCGATCATCTGATCTATAACAGAAATACGAAAACTGCATTATATGATATAGGGGGAAAGATAGTTAATAAAGATAATATACTGATTAGTAAGCAAGGGCTTTATTTTACTCCAACTCGCACTTTTCATTTTCGAAAAGATGTTGTGCTTACAAATCCTGATCAGGAGACCTATTCTGATACTTTAATTTATAATACCAATACCGAAACTGCATATTTTTTAGGGCCAACTGTGATAAGAGGCAAAGAAAGCATTATTTATTGTGAGGATGGTTGGTATGATACTAAAAATGACCTTTCAAAACTAAACAAGCGACCCTCTATAACCAATGCCAACCAGACCATTACAGCTGACAGTCTTCACTACGATAATAATACAATGTTCGGAAAAGCGATGGGACATGTAAGGATAATCGACACTTTGCACAAAGTAATACTATCGGGTAAAAGAGGTGAGCTTTGGGATAAAAAAGGAATATCGTATGTAACCGATAGTGCAGTAGCCATTACATATGATAATCAGGATTCTTTGTTTATTCATTCTGATACAATGTGGTTAAATTTTGATAAAGATCGTAAAGCAAGAATGATGCGGGCTTATTATGGAGTACGTTTTTATCGAAAGATGTTACAGGGTAAATGCGATTCTCTATCCTATAACATGGCTGATTCTATCATAAGGTTATATGGTGAACCTGTGTTATGGTCTCAAAAAAATCAACTTACATCCGATTCAATATCGATAGCAATTTCAGGTAACAGAGTTGATTCCCTTATGATGTATAATACTGCATTTATTGTTTCTCGCGATTCAACAAATACATACAACCAGATTAGAGGAAAAAATATGGTTGCATATTTTACAAAAAATGAATTATCAAGTATTAATGTTAGTGGGAATTCACAAACAATTTATTACGTTCGTGAAGAAGATGGTTATTTAATTGGTGTTGATATTGCCGAATCCAGCAGTATGAAAATACGTATTAATAATAGTGAAATTCAAACAATAAGTTATCAGTCATCAGTTAATGAAGATATGTTTCCTGAAAGTGAATTAAAAGAGGAAGATACAAGACTTAAAGGATTCTCTTGGCAAAGCACATTACGTCCAAAAAGTAAATATGATATTTTTTTAAGAGACACAATTAGTCAATAGGAAAATATCTCAGAATTAAAACAATGAAAACTTTACGTAACGTTTTGGGTTTGTTTTAATATCATTCAGTAACGAATCAAGTGCTGTTGCTGATCTGTTAAGTTCTAGATAAAGACTATCATCGTTAATTAACATACCAATTGTGCCTTGCCCACTATTTACTTTCTCAAGTAAAGCTTGAATATCGTCAAAAGTTTTATTGGCTCTGGCAAATGTTCCCGGAATTTCAGATTTAGCCAGAGAATCACTTATAATTTCAAAATTGGTAATAATATTTTTGATATTGCCTTTGTTTTCATTGAGAGTTGTGGTTAGTGAGTCGAGGTTAATTAGAATATTTGATATTCGTGATGATTCTTCAACAACCAGTGTATCAATATTTGATGATGCATTTTGAAGATTTGCGAGAGTTTTCTCGATATTTAAAAAACTTTGCCTTAGGTTGTTGCGGGCAGATTTGTTAAAAATAGACTGAAATGCAATAACCAGGGTATCGATGGATGCCATTAAATCTTCGGCTTTCTTTTTAATTGGTTGAACCTGCGAGTTTACTTCTTCCATTAAACCTCCTTCAACGCTGGTTAGTAGTGTATCTCCTTCCTGAATATATATTTTAGAATCGCCCAAGACTAACTCTATAGCTTTTGACCCCATTATGTCGGAACTAAAAATTCGAGCAACTGTATTATCAGGAATTGGGAAATCAGTTGAAAGCATAATGCTGACCATTATATCTCCGGTCATGTCAGGATTAAAATAAACGCTTTTAACTTGTCCTACACGTAGGCCATTAATTACAACGGGGTTAGCTCTGTTTAAGCCATTTATCTTGTCGTAACTAGCATAATAAACTGCTTCTTTTTTGAAGAGATCGGTACTTTTTAAAAAATTAAACCCCCAAACAAATATTACTATTGCGGCAATAAAGCTTGCGCCGATAATTATTGGTTTAATTCTTTTTTTGGTATTGTCAGCCATCTGGATAAAAATGCTAAGTTAATGAAAATGTTATTTATGGGGATGAAAAATTATTTTTTTTATGGAAATCATTAGACTGCAATAATAAGTTTGTCACTTTTCAAGTTTAACAGCCTCACTAATGCTTATCCTATTATCTAGATGAAAAGCAACAACGAAGGCATCCGTAAAACCTTTGGACTGTACTTTTTTTTGATGTGCTTTTGCCTGATTTAGTGATGTAAAACTCCCTGATGTATATTTGTACAAACCGTTGTGTTCATACTTAGAAATATTGCTAAGCTGTTGAAATCTAGAATCGGATAAAGCCAAATGACGAGGGCTTGTATAAAACTGGACTTTAAATACCACATCGTTATTTGTTTGTGGTTCAATAGACTTAACAGGTTCTGATGTAAGATTATCGTCGACAACAACTTGTTTCCGATATTCATATGCATTATTTTCCTTTTCAAATTCTATTTTGTATTCTTTAAAAGCCCTGTAGATGGCCGAGGCCATAAATACCTGTCCTTCTTTTGTGTTGAGAAACTTTTCTTCTGCATTATTGCTTAAGTAACCAAGTTCAACAAGAACCGATGGCATCGACGTTTTCCAAAGAACCAAGAATCCTGCTTGATAAACACTTCTGTCTTTTCTGCCTACTCTATCAGTAAACTGTTGTTGAATTTTTTGTGCAATACTTAAGCTTTGATCAAGGTTTTCATCCTGAAACAGTGTAAGACTAATTAATGATTCGGGCGACTTAGGATCAAAATCATTATAATTATTACCTGCATCATCCTCAAGTAGTATGGCAGCATTCTCCATCATTGCAACATCCATATTTCGCTTGGTACGTTTTTCTTCAACACCCAGTACATATGTTTCAGCTCCGTAAATATTAGATGATGGGTTTGCATTACAATGAATCGAAATAAAAAGGTCGGCATTATTCTCATTTGCAATCTGACCCCTCTTATGTAGGTCAACAAACTTATCAGTTTTTCGTGTATAGATAACCTTAATATTTGGAAAATTTTGCTCAATATAACCACCTGTTTTAAGTGCAACCGACAAAGCAATATCTTTTTCTCGAGAATGTTTTCCCGAAGCACCGGGGTCTTTCCCACCATGGCCGGCATCTATAACAATGGTTTTTATTTTAGATCCCTTTTGTGAATAAGAATTATAAGAAAAAGTAGTTAGTAAAACCATAAATAGAATTGGCAACCACCTTGTTTTTCTTATTAGTTGATGTATATTTTTTAGTTGTGTTAGCAAGCTGTTAGTTAGTTTGTGTATTTAAACAAAAATAATACATTGCATATATGAATATTATGTATCAATAGTATTTTATTAACATGGATTAGTTATTAGTAAACTGCACATGTTGCACTATTGTTATAACTCCAATGTTTTTAACTTGATTAATTAAGGATAACAGTGAAAGTAGTTTTCTTATCATTTTTTGAATTTAGCACCACATCACCATTCATTTTAAGCATTATTTGTTTGCTAAGGCTGAGCCCAACACCCGATCCCTCTTCTTTTGTTGTAAAAAATGGTATGAAAATTTGCTCTCTTATTTCGGGAGGTATAGTAGGCCCATTATTTGTTATTTCTAATTTGACGGTATCGTCTGTTTTCTTCAATGTTATTCTCAGACTAGGGTTTTCAACTTCTCCTGTTACTAGTGCTTCGCAGGCATTTTTTAAGATGTTAATTATTACCTGCGACAAAAGATTCTCATCTGTTAAAAACATGGTTTTTTCAGGAATAAATTTAATTAATTTTATTGTATTAAAACCACAATATGTATTGGCTACCAGCAGGTTGTTTTCTATTAGTTGTGATAGGTTCACCTCCTTAAAAACAGGAGCTGGAAGTTTTGTAAATTTTCGGTAGTTATCAACAAAACTAATTAAACCCAAGCTTCTCTCTTCAATTACTTTAAGCCCTTTTACTGTATTATTTATTGTTCTCGAGTCTAGTTCTTCAATTGCAATTGTGGCATTGTTTTTTGTAAAATATCCTGAAATAACTTGCGACAAAGTAGTAATGGGAGCTATGTTGTTCATTATCTCATGTGATAAGGTTCGAGCCAATTTTATCCATGCATCAACTTCACCATTGTCGAGTTCTTTTGTTATATCGCTTACTGCTGCTAATCTGATTAGTTCTTTCTGAGTCAGGATCTCCGACAATTTGAATAATAACTTTTGTCCGTATTGATTTTCAAAGATGGCAGATTGAAGGTTTTTATCAGTGCGCATTATAAAACCCGGTAATGCAGTATCAATTGCCGATAATATATTTATGTGATGATGCTCTTGTAATCCGCTAAGCTTTACGGCAGCAGGATTAATATTTAAAACTCTTCCAGCTTCATTAATTGAAAACAACCCTGTTGCCGACTGGTTAATTACTGATCTATAATATTGTTCCTGTGTACTGATATCAATTTTCGCCTGTTTGAAAAGTTCGTTAAGTCGTTCGATTCCCAAATAAACATCGTCAATGGCTTTGTTGCCTGTTTTAGAGGGTGATTTTAAAGATGCATCTTCATTTTCAATCCCTAATAAAAAAAATGCAATCCACTGGTTTAGTTTGTCGAAGTAACTAATAGTATTAATAACAGCAATTAACAGAAGCATTAAAAGTAGTCCGCTAACAGCATATGCATGCTTTTCAAATAATAAATACGATGCTGCCATCGAAATCAAAACTATGATTGCCAATCGAATTGAAATTACTTTGTTGAAATGTGAGTAGGCCATCGGATTTCTAATTGAATGTGAGGTCTCGTATAATTAATATTTTCATCATCTAGATATCATACTTTTTCAATTTATTATAAAGTGTTTGACGCGTTATCCCTAAGTTTTTTGCCACCACACTCATATTCCCTTTTTCTTTTTTGATGCTTCCAAGTATCATTTCTTTTTCCATTTCTTCAAGGGTTTTGTTGCTTAAACTACCATGACGAATACTTGAATTATCATTTAAGTTAAAACTGAATTCATTTAGGATGCTATCTTCGGCTAAAATTACGGCCTTTTCAATGCTGTGTTGTAATTCTCTAACATTACCAGGCCAATTGTAAGATAGAAGTTTCTGCATTGCTTTCTGGTTAATTTTTAGATCGTGTTTATCATATTTTGTTGAGTATTTTTTAAGATAAAATTCGGCCAGCAATAGTATGTCATTTCCACGCTCACGCAAAGGTGGTATGTCAATGGTAATCGTATTAATTCGGTATAACAAATCCTCACGAAAATGGCCTTTCGAGATCATTGATTCTAAGTTTTTGTTAGTTGCCGAAATAAGCCTTATGTCGATATGTACAGGGGTATTGCTCCCCAACTTTATTATTGTGCGGTTTTGAAGGGTCGTAAGCATTTTTGCTTGTAATGATAGAGGCAGGTTTCCTATTTCGTCAAGAAAAAGTGTGCCTTTATTTGCGGTTTCAAGTTTCCCAATTCTGTCCTCCTTAGCATCTGTAAAAGAGCCCTTTGTGTGTCCGAAAAGTTCGCTTTCAAATAGCGACTCACTAACGGCACCCATATCCACACTAAGCATTACTTCATTATTCCTTTTTGAATATTTATGTATTTCACGAGCAATTAACTCCTTACCGGTTCCGTTTTCACCTGTTATGAAAATATTTGCATCGGTTACTGCAACTTTTTTAACAATCGCCATAACATTTTTCATTGGTTGTGACCTGCCAATAAGCATTTGAGAAACAGGCCTTAGCTCTTGCTTAAGTAAAGAAGTAGTTTTTAATAATGATATATTTTCAAATTTGCTTTTTCTAAGTTTTAGCGAAGCATGTAGAGTACTGATAAGTTTATTATTATCCCAAGGTTTTAGTATAAAATCAAATGCTCCCTCTTTTACAGCTCTAACTGCCAATTCAACATCTCCATAAGCGGTAATCATTACGACACTTATTGTTGGATCATATTTTTGGATTTCATGCAGCCAATAAATGCCTTCGTTTCCTGTATTTATTCCGGCATTAAAATTCATGTCGAGTAAAACAACACCAATGTTGTTTTTTTTGATTGTAGCCAACAAACTAACCGGGCTTCTTAGGCAGAAAATATTATCAAATTCAGTTTGAAGTAACATTTCAAGTGCCGTAAGTACACTTTTGTTATCGTCAAGTATTAGGATGTTACTTTCCATGTAGAATTAAGGTTTTTTTGCATTTTCAGGTTATAATAAAGCGATTGTGATATTGTTGACAACGAAATTAGATAAATGTAAATTAATTACAGCACTACTGTAAAAATATTTTACAGTTATTTTTTCATTAATATGGATTTGTTTTCTTATTTTCTCATAAATATATTCATAACATTATACATTAATATATTTTTGCTGGAAACATCGCTCGAATTTTATAAAGATGTTTGTAAAGCAATTATCGGATACATGCTATCATCAATATTAATATCAAATGGCTTTTTTTTACAAAACATTGATATAGATATTTTGAGGGAAATTAATTTGAACAGAAATACTCAACTTGATTTCTTTTTTCAAATTATTACTAATTCGGTTTCTTATATAGCCTGGGGCTTACCAGTATTACTATTAATAATCGGAATTGTTAAAAATAAAATTCAAATACGCAAAAAAGCATTCTATCTATTAGTCACAGTGATGGTTTCCTCAATATTAATACTAATTCTAAAATACGGTATAGATCGTCCTCGACCTTTTGATACTTATACATTTCTTGAAAAAGTTACCAGTGGAGGTAGTCCCTCATTCCCATCAGGTCACACCAGTGAGGCCTTTACCATAGCGATTGCTTTATGTTTCGTTTTTCGTCGTTGGTTTGTTATTATTCCAAGTGTACTTTGGGCAATAGCTGTTGGCTATTCAAGAATGTCACTTGGAGTCCATTATCCTAGCGATGTGATAGTTGGAGCAATAATAGGTATTACATTAGCATTTCTGTGTTATAAAGGAAAAGTAATACCAATTAAATTTCAGAATGAGCTTAATAAATCAATAGATTTTTAGTTTTAGCAAACTGAAAAAATAATTGCATAGCCAAAAGCTACGGAAATATTTTTTCAAGAAGATAAAACTATAAAGATGAAGATTTATCAGCGCATTTTGATGTTTATTTGGTATAACCATTAAAAGAAATATTCATGGTACCAAGCCTTGTAAATAAAACATACAACCACTGTAAAAATATTTTACACATTTTATAAATTATTATCTGTCCAAACAATCTATGTATTACATATTCAGGTAAATACAGCTTTCGGCACAAGCATTGAACCTCCCTTGTTAATTGTTTCATAATTTTCATGAATAATGCATTATTTCGAACAATAATAATTTTGGAGATAATGATAAGTTGGAGTAGTAATAAATGCTGAGAGAACTAAAAAATTAAGTGAGAATTGGAGTTAACAGAAGAAAGTAATAAGCTAGATTTATTATGACCATCATAAAAAAAATATAAACTAAAATAACCGAAATGATTAAGACAGAAAAATTAAGAAAAGTATTTCGTACCGAAGAGGTTGAAACTTATGCATTGAATAATGTAGATATTCATATTAAAAAAGGTGAATTTACTGCGATTATGGGGCCATCAGGTTGCGGAAAATCAACACTCCTCAATATTATCGGTCTGCTTGACAATCCCACTGAAGGATTATATGTTTTTAACGGAACTGAAGTAAGTAAGCTAAAAGAAAAGGATCGCACGGATTTTCGTAAAGGTAATATTGGTTTTATATTTCAGAGTTTCAATTTGATTGACGAACTCAATGTATACGACAATGTAGAGCTTCCATTATTGTACTTAAAAATGAAAGCAAGTGAACGAAATAAAATAGTAGATGATGTATTAAAGCGAATGAAAATTGGACATCGCGCCAAGCATTTTCCACAGCAATTATCAGGTGGACAGCAACAACGGGTTGCCATTGCCAGAGCCGTAATAGCTAATCCTAGTCTTATACTTGCCGATGAGCCAACCGGTAATCTTGATTCAAAAAACGGGATTGAAGTAATGAATTTGCTTTCGGAACTAAACCAGGAAGGCACAACAATTATAATGGTAACACATTCCGACCGCGATGCGGGATATGCTCACCGGATAATTAATTTACTCGATGGTCAGGTTATAATGGAAAAAATGAATTAAAAAGTAACTGATTTTTCAAATTAGTAATATTAAAACCGAACTATCATGATTAAGAACTATTTAAAAATTGCATTAGCAAATATCTACAAGAGTAAAATTTATTCATTAATAAGTATATCAAGTTTGTCCGTGGGAATGGCTGTTTGTATTTTGCTGTTATTATATGTTACTCACGAATTAAGTTACGATCGTTACCATGAAAAAGCGGATAATATTTACAGATTATGTCAGGATGTACACCCATATCAGGCACCCGGGGTAGCACAATTATTAACTGAAAATCTACCAGAAATAGTAAGCTCAGCACGAATCTTACCAAGGGATAATATAAATGTTCAATTTGATAATAAGCGTTTTAAAGAAGATGAAGTAGCATGGGTAGACCCTGCTTTGTTCGATATTTTCTCGTTTAATTTTATTGTAGGAACCGAGGGCTCATCATCTTTGCAACAACCTGGCACTGTAGTGATTACCAAGAGTACTGCTAAGAAATATTTTGGTAATGAAAATCCCATCGGGAAAACAATTAAAGTAGGTAATGAATATGATTACCTTATTACTGCCGTAATTGAAGATATACCAGATAATTCCCATTTCAAATTCGATATTTTTATGACCCTTGAAGATGGAGCAATGATGTTTGGTAATGATTGGATGGATAGCTGGGGTTGGTGTAATTTTCTGGTCTATTTTGAGATGCAGGATAAGTTTTCCAAACCTGATGTTGAAGCAAAAATATCCCAAATATTAATAAGTGTTGACAGCCCCAATGCTCCCACCACTGCTTTTACGATTCAGAATGTAGTAGATATTCACCTCTATTCTTCACATTTTTTGGGCGATATTCAACCACAAAACAGTATTATTTACGTTCTGATATTTTCGGCCATCGGACTATTAATTTTATTTATAGCAAGTTTTAACTATGTTAACCTTTTTACTGCCAATGCTACAACCCGATTAACCGAAATAAGTGTTAGGAAAACATTTGGGGCTTCTCGACATCAATTGGCAATGCAATTTATCTTCGAATCGGTATTAATATTTTTTGTTTCTTTTTGTGTTTCCTTATTATTAGTAGGACTTGCTTTGCCTCTTTTTAATGAGTTTTCAGGAAAGGCATTATCATTTTCCATTCTGGCAAATACAAATATTATTCTTAGCCTTCTTGGAATGATGATGGTTGTAGGAATTTTGGCAGGATGGTACCCTGCCTTAGTTCTTTCGTCTTACAGTCCTACTGGAGTGCTAAAATCCTCCTTAAAAAGTAGTTCAGGTTTTCAAATAAAAAAACTACTTATAGGAACTCAATTCACCATTGTTATAGCATTAATAGCATGTGCAATAATTATGTATGGTCAAATTAATTTTTTAGAGACAAAAGACCTTGGCTTTGAAAAAGAGGCAGTAATTACCACTATTTTCGATTTTGGCGATGAAGCAAAATACAATACCCTAAAACATGAACTGCTGAGTAAAAGTTACGTTTCTAATGTTTCAGTTGCCAGCAGAATACCTTCAGGTGACCTCGGTAATCAAAGTTATGCTAAGGCAGAGGGTCAAGAAGAAAGTATCTTAATACCATATGTACATGTGACCTTCGATTATTTTAGAACTTTGGGTATTGAACCAATAGAAGGAAGATTATTCTCAGAAGAATTTAGCACCGATGTAAAAGAATCGGTAATATTAAATGCCGCCGCAGTTAAGAATCTTGGCATTGAGGGAAACCCAATTGGACAATCCGTTCAATGTAACTGGCCAAAGTCAACCAGAAAAATAGTAGGCGTTATTGATGATATACACTTTGAATCTCTTTATAATAAAATAAAGCCTGCAATTTTTTTAATTCACTACCCAGTTGTTTACCATATGATTATTAAGGTGGTTCCATCTGACGAAATAGGATCAATGAATGCAATTACCGAAATATGCCAAAGTTTTTATCCCTACGAGGTAATAGAATTTAGTTTTCTTGATTCTATTTTGGAATTCAGATATAAAAAGGATATTACTACTTTTCAACTTATGGGTTTCTTTGCAGCACTTGCTATTTTTCTTGCATGCATGGGTCTACTGGGAATTTCTACTTTTATAATTAGCAGCAAAACCAAGGAAATAGGAATACGAAAAGTAAACGGTGCTAAGGCATGGGAAATAATACAGTTACTCAATGTTGGTTTTGTTAAGTGGATTGCCATTGCTTTTGTAATTGCAACTCCTTTAGCTTATTATGCTATGAGTAGATGGTTGGAGAGTTTTGCCTACCGAATAGAACTTAGTTGGTGGATTTTTGCTATTTCTGGATTAGCAACAGTGCTAATTGTTTTAAGCACTGTAAGCTGGGTTACTTTCAAGGCAGCGCGGAGAAACCCGGTTGAGTCACTTAGGTATGAGTAAAAACACTTATCCAAAATTTATAATACATGCTTAATAAGACGAAAAAATATAAATTGTCAATTTGTTAAAATGATTGAAAAAAATATAAAAATTGCAGTGCAGAGGCTTCTGATGTTTAAAGCCTATTCGACAATAAATATTGGAGGACTAGGCATAGCTATGGCAGTTAGCATTGCAATCCTTTTATTTACCTTTCACCATTTCAGTTTCGATAGTTATATCACCAATGGTGAAAATAGTTATCGAATTATTACTCGTTACGGCGATGGTACATACAATACAAACACTTTTCCTGCTTTTGATGATGTATTGGGAGATTATCCGGAAGTGGAGTCGCATACACTATGTTACAACAATCATAATATAGAAGATGTGTTTGTAGGTGATTCTAAAATAAAAGTAGTTGATGCAATTTTTGTTAATGAATCGTTTATGGATTATTTCTCAATTGATATTATATCAGGGGATAGGAAGTCGATTAATAATCCGAACACAATGATGGTAACACCTGCAATGGCTTTGAAACTGTTTCCTGATGGCGATCCTCTTGGACAAAAAGTGTTACTACGATCGTTTACAGGAAATCAGGACAGCCTGATTGCATATACAATAACAGGTATAATTAAACCATTACCCGAGAAATCTCATCTGAAGTATGAAATATTACTTTCACAAAAAGGACATTTTGAACCAACCGTAGCAACCCTAAAATCACGTATAGTATTTGGAGGATTAATTTATGTTAAACTATACCCTAATGCTGATATTGTAGCTCTTGAGAGCAGTCTTCAATTAAAATTAGAGCCTGTTTTGGGGGCTAAACATGGCCCTCCATTAGATGCATTTAATCACAAATTACAAGCAATTGGTGATATCCACTTCACACAGGGTTTGTCCAATGAAAAGCAGCCTACAATTCGTCGGTCGTCACTTAATATATTACTGTTAGTTGGCTTTTTAATATTTATAATAGCAATTATGAATTTTGTTATTATGCATATTGCCAGAAGTACTTATTATAGAAAAGCAACTATGGTCATAAGATTTCTTGGGGGGAATAAACTTAGCCTGTTCAAACAAACTATTATTGAAGTACTCTTGTCGGTAAGCATTGGTTTTTTAATTGCAATTACATTGTTGGCGAGTTTAAAATTAGTGCTTGCAACTCATTTTTTCGCCAATTGGATAATCCCATTTCAAAGTGCCGAGTTTTGGGTTTCTTCCAGTTGTTTATTTGTTGTTGTTGTGGTGGTGGTTTCTGTTCTTAGCTCTTTGAGTCTTTTTAAAAGTCAGACGATTATAAATGAATATGTTCAACCAAAAGGAATCAAGGCCGCTGTTCCATTGGTTATATTCCAGTTTGTGATGGTTATAACCCTAACAGGCTTTGCAATGCTGGTTAATAAACAAATGAATTTTATTGAGAATAAGGAATTGGGATATAATAGTGAAAATATTGTAGTAATCAGAATCCCACAAGTGAATGAAAAAATTAGAATATTCAGAGAGGAATTGTTGAATGAGCCGGGTATTAAAAGTACTGCTACTGCCCACCATTATCCTGGAAGCAAATTTCAGGATATGAATTTCGCTGTTGGTGAGAATTTGTTCCCATTTAAGTTTGGCTTCATCGACAAATATGCAATTCAAACATTGAAAATAGTACCCATAAAATATTTTAGTGATCTTAAAGAAAATGCCACTGACGGATGGATAATAAATGAAACATTCTACGATAAATTAAGAACAATATATACCGATGAAAAGATAGCCACAGGTAATTTTTCTAATAATGACAGTCCATCAGGTGATATTGAACTTATTGATTTTGTAATTATTGGAGTGGTTGATGATTTTCACTATACGTCACTACATTCTGAAATTGAGAATTTCGCATATTTTATTCGGGGGCCTAAGTCGCGCTACAATAGATTTATACTGGCCCGATACGAACAAAATCAAACCAAAGAAGTAATTACAGCCATCAATAAAAAAATGGAAGAAATATATCCGGGTCAACCGGTGAATTATTTATTTCTCGATGAGCAATTGAATACTCAGTATGCTTCTGAACAATTATTATTGAAACTTATTAATGTGTTCTCAATATTGGCAATAATTGTTGCTTGCCTTGGTTTAATGGGGCTTTCTATATTCATGACTGAAAAACGCACCAAAGAAATAGGGATTAGAAAAGTTAATGGAGCAAAAGTGACGGAAATATTAATCCTGCTTAACAATGATATAATCAGATGGGTTGTGATTGCCTTTATTCTCGCTACTCCAATAGCTTATTATTTTTCACAAAAGTGGCTGCAAAACTTTGCATTTAGAACTGCTATTAGCTGGTGGATTTTTATATTGGCAGGACTTTTGGCAATGATAATCGCTCTAATAACAGTTAGTTGCCAAACCTTTAAAGCTGCTCGCAGAAACCCTGTTACATCGTTGAGGTACGAGTGATCCGTAATTTCTAAATCAATGTGTTCTTAATGTAAATAAACTTGTTTAATATACATTTGAAATCCACCTTCTTGATGGTGGTTATGTATTGACTGTTATGCATGAAAAAAAATGTGGAATAATGGACGTGGAGTGATGAAAATACAATCCCGGTTGATATAGTAATCCTGTTTTTTGGGTTAAAATAGTTCATTTGTTTATTTATTGACAAAACTATACCCCACTTCCATTTCTCCAACACTCCATATTATGAACTTAATGCCTAAAGTGCCATATGCGTACAATCCAAGATTCCCTTCTTTAATTGCTGGCAAATCCATATTGAATATTCTCTAAAAAATATTTTTGTGAAATAATCACAAAAAAGCTTGACATGCATAGCATTATTGTATTATATTTGCAATGCATGCATAGTAAAATCTGTTATTGGTTTTAGAGTTGTTTTTTTTGTATGCAGAATTAGCAATCGTTAATCATTATAAATCAATAAAATAGAATATGATTGTAGAAGATACAGTAGATTATCATCTTCGTTCAACACTTTTCACAATGCGGCGGATGTATAATCTCATGGCTCAAGAAATTGGAATTACTCAGGGTATTGGATATGCGCTTATTAACATAGGTGATAATGGAATTCCTGCAACTAAAATTGCTCCTCTAATGGGAATGACAAGCTCTAGTCTTAGTCGTATGTTGAAAAATCTAGAGGATGATGGATTGGTATATCGCAAACAAGATGAGGATGATAAAAGAGTTGTAAACATTTTTCTTACCAGTGATGGGCTAAAGCTTAAAAAGAAGATTGAAGATGTAGTTCTGGATTTTAATAATAAACTCTTCCAAAAGCTAAACCTTAAAGAGCTGCAAATATTTGAAAAGGTTAACAATATAATTAAGGAACAAGCAAAGAATGAAATAGATAATCTTAGAAATCAATAATATATAACCCAAATAATACATAAAACATAAATATATGATACGAAGAATAAAAAAAGTTGCAGTACTGGGTTCCGGTGTTATGGGATCGGGTATTGCCTGTCATTTCGCTAATATTGGAACAGAAGTATTATTAATTGATATAGTTCCTCGCGAGTTAACTGACAAGGAAAAAGCCGCTGGTTTGAGTATCGATGATAAAGTGGTTAGAAACCGGATTGTTAATGATTCACTAATGGCGTCATTAAAATCTAAACCTTCTCCAATTTACAAACAGGAGTTTGCCAAGCGTATCTCAACCGGCAATTTTGATGATGATCTTCAAAAAATTAAGGATTATGATTGGATAATTGAGGTTGTGATTGAACGACTTGATATTAAGAAATCGGTTTTCGAAAGAGTTGATAAACTTAGAAAATCAGGATCTCTTGTTACAACTAATACTTCAGGTATTTCGGTTGAATCGATGATTGAAGGTAGAAGTGAAGATTTTCAGCAAAATTTTTGCGGAACACATTTCTTTAATCCACCTCGCTATCTTCAACTATTTGAGATAATCCCTACTACTAAAACTAATGATGATGTTATTTCTTTCCTCGAGGAATATTCTTCCAAATTCCTTGGTAAAACTCCGGTTCTCGCAAAAGATACTCCGGCATTTATAGCCAATAGGATAGGAACTTTCTCAATAATGGAGTTGTTTAATAATGTACAAAATCTAGATTTAACAATTCCTGAGATTGATAAACTTACCGGTCCGGTTATCGGGCGCGCTAAATCCGCTACCTTTCGAACAGCCGATATCGTTGGATTAGATACACTTGTGCATGTAGCAAATAATATCAAAGAAACAACAAACGACGAAGCCAACCAACTATTCAATATCCCTGATTATCTGCAAACAATGCTTGATAAAAAGTGGCTTGGGTCAAAAACCAAACAGGGTTTCTTTAAAAAAGTTGTTGAAGATGGAAAAAAGAAATTTCTTTCAATTGATTTCAAAACACTTGATTATGTGGAAGCACCGCGACCTAAGTTTAGTGTTTTTGAAAAAACAAAAGCAATTGATAATCTTCGCGAGCGTATGCCTATTTTAATATCTGATAAAGGTAAAGCCGGTGATTTTTACAGGGCTTCATTTTATGCATTGTTTCAATTTAGCTCAAACCGTATTCCTGAAATAAGCGACGATATTTATAAAGTTGATGATGCATTAAATGCTGGTTTTGGCTGGAAGTTGGGTCCGTTTCAAACATGGGATGCAGTTGGTGTTGAAGATACTGTTAAGGCGATGGAGGAGGCCGACAAAAAACCTGCCCAATGGGTATACGATATGCTGGATACCGGGATTACATCTTTTTATAAAGTAGAAAAAGGAATGCTTTATTGTTATGATATTCCATCAAAATCTTACAAAGTAATTCCCGGACAAGAAGGAAGACTATCACTTGAAGTACTTCGCCAAACAAATGTATTATGGGAAAACAATGACTTAACAATTTTTGATTTGGGGGATGGCGTGATTAACGCTGAATTTCATACAAAGATGAACACCATTGGAGCCGGAATTTTAGAAGGTCTTAACAAAGCTGTTGATATGGCTGAATCCGATTATAAAGCATTGGTAATTTCAAACGAAGGCGACCATTTTTCTGCCGGAGCTAATGTTGGGATGATTTATATGCTTGCGATTGAACAAGAATGGGAAGAGCTTGATCTTGCCGTTCAATGGTTTCAAAAAACCATGATGCGAATGCGTTATTCTTCAATCCCTGTTATAGCTGCTCCCCACGGTATGGCTTTGGGTGGAGGATGTGAATTGTGCATGCATAGCGATAAGGTTATAGCACATGCTGAAACATACATGGGTCTTGTCGAATTTGGAGTTGGTCTAATTCCTGGTGGAGGTGGCACAAAAGAATTCGCTTTACGATTATCCGATGAACTTAACAACGGTGACATCCGGACCAATGCTTTCCTTAACAGATACTTAAGTATAGGGCAGGCAAAGGTTTCCATGTCTGCCTACGAAGCATTCGACTTGGGATATTTAAGAAACGGTATTGATGAAGTTGTGGTAAGTCGTGCGCATCACCTTGCCTATGCAAAAAAAGTAGCTCTCCAATTATTCGAAAAGGGTTATACACAACCGCCTCCAAGAAATGATATTAAAGTTCTTGGAAAAGAGGTAATGGGTATGGTTTACGTTGGAGCTGATGGCTTTACAACAGGTAATTATATGTCGGAACATGATAAAGTAATTGCAGAAAAACTTGGGCTAGTGATGGCTGGAGGTGAAATATCTCAGGCCCTAACCGAAGTGTCAGAGCAATATTTGCTAAACCTGGAAAGAAAAGCCTTTATGGAACTTTGTTCTACTCGCTTAACTCTTGAAAGAATTCAGAGTTTGATAACTAAAGGAAAAATACTAAGAAATTAAAAAATATAAAACTATGAATGCATATATAGTAGGAGGATATCGTTCGGCAATAGGTAAAGCACCACGGGGTAGCTTTCGATTTACCCGACCTGATGATATTGCAGAAGCAGTTATCAGACATCTAATGAATGATTTCCCACAAATTGAAAGTAATAAAATTGATGATGTTGTTGTTGGTAATGCTTTTCCCGAAGCAGAATCCGGTTTCAATATGGGTAGGCTAATCTCACTTATGTCGCTTGATAATATTGAAGTTCCTGGTTCAACCGTTAACCGTTATTGTGCTTCGGGATTGGAGACAATAGCAATTGCATCGGCAAAAATTACAGCCGGATTAGCAGATATTGTAATTGCCGGTGGAGCCGAAACCATGTCGATGATAAATATGGGAGGATGGCGAATGGTTCCAAACCCTGATGTGGCAAAAGAACATCCCAAGTGGTTTTTAAGCATGGGACTAACATCTGAAATGGTATCAAAAGAGTATAATATAACTCGCGAACAGCAGGATGAATTTGCGGTTAATTCTGTAAATAAAGCTTTGGCTGCCATTAAAGATGGGAAATTTAAGGAAGAAATAGTTCCAATTACCATTAATGAAAATTATTTTGCAGATGGTAAAATGAAAACCAGAGAGATTATTTTTGATACAGATGAAGGTCCACGTAAGGGTACAACTGTTGAAGGACTATCCAAACTCAGACCTGCTTTTGCTGCAGATGGAACATCCACAGCCGGAAATTCTTCACAAATGTCGGATGGAGCTGCTTTCGTGTTAGTTGTTAGTGAAAAAGCGTTGAAGCAATATAATCTAACTCCAATTGCAAGGTTGGTTGATTATCAGGTTGCCGGAGTTGAACCTTATAAAATGGGAATTGGGCCTGTTGCTGCAATCCCAAAAGTACTTGCTCATTCAGGGTTAAAACTTGATGATATCAATCTCATTGAACTAAATGAAGCATTTGCATCTCAATCAATTGCAGTTATAAACGAATTGGGTCTGAACCCGAAAATCGTAAATGTTAATGGCGGCGCAATTGCTTTAGGGCATCCACTTGGAGCAACAGGAGCAAAGCTTACAGTTCAGTTACTGCACGAACTTAAACGAACCAAAGGCAAATATGGAATGGTAACAATGTGTATTGGTACCGGTCAGGGAGCTGCTGGTATATTCGAGATGATGTAATAAAAACTTAAAAACTATATAATCATGACTAATAAAAAAGTACTTAAAGGAGGGGAATTCCTTGTTCGTGAAACCGAAGCACAGGATATATTTATTCCCGAAGAATTTAATGAAGAGCAGCGTATGATGGCGCAAACATGTAAGGAGTTTACCGAAACACAGGTAAATCCAAATATGGATCAACTCGAAAAACACGATCGTGAATTGTTAACCAAGTTATTTAAAGATGCAGGTGAATTAGGGTTGCTGGGCATTTCTATTCCGGAGGAATATGATGGATTCGGTCAAAATTTTGTGACATCCATGCTTACCACTGAGGAAATGGGTAAAGGCTATAGTTTCGCAGTTGCTTTTTCGGCACATGTTGGAATTGGAACACTTCCAATATTATATTATGGTACAGAGGAACAAAAACAAAAGTATATTCCCAAGCTGGCGAGTGGTGAATTAATTGGTGCCTACTGTTTAACAGAAGCTGAAGCGGGATCAGATCCAAATTCTGGAAAAGCTGAAGCTGTGCTAACGGATGATGGCAAGTTCTATAATATGAATGGCGTTAAAATTTGGATAACAAATGGAGGTGTTGCCGATATATTTATTGTTTTTGCAAAGGTAAAGGGCGACAAAAATCTCAGTGCATTTATTATCGAAAAAGGATGGGATGGAGTTGGAATTGGTGCCGATGAAGAGAAGATGGGAATAAAGGGATCCACAACTATTCAATTATATTTGGATGATGTTAAAGTACCTGTTGAGAATATGTTGGGCGATCAAAATGCAGGTTTTAAGATTGCCTTGAATATTCTAAATTTAGGAAGGATAAAACTTTCAGGAGCAACTACCGGAGCAGCCAAAGCTACAATTACAAATGTGTTGAACTATGCAAACGAGAGAAAACAATTTGGAAAAGCAATTTCAGGATTCGGGGCTATTAAGTACAAATTGTCAGAAATGGCAATTCGCACATTTGCCGCTGAGTCGTTAACATATCGCGCAAGCCAAAATATAGATGATGCCATCGCAAGTTTAATTGCTGAAGGGATGGATAAGGGAAAAGCAAGTCTTGAAGGTATCAGACAATATGCCATTGAAGCATCCATTGCCAAGGTTTATGGTTCCGAAATATTGGATTATGTTGTTGATGAAGGCGTTCAGATTTATGGTGGAATGGGATACTCTGCTGAAACTCCGGTTGAAAGAGCTTATCGCGATTCACGAATCAACAGAATATTTGAAGGCACCAACGAAATAAACCGAATGGTAACGGTTGGGGAGTTGCTAAAACGTGGAATGAAGGGTGAGCTAGACTTAATTACTCCTGCCAAGGCAGTTGCTGGAGAACTTCTGGCTATCCCCGATTTTGGAGCACCTAGTTTAGGTTATTTTGAAACCAAACATAAAATTATCTCCAACTTTAAAAAATCCATTTTAATGGTTGCCGGAGCTGCTCTTCAGAAATTTATGGAAAAATTTGCCGATGAGCAGGAAATAATAATGAACCTGGCCGATATGTTAATTTATACTTATGCTGCTGAATCGATGATGCTGAGAATTGAGAAACTTAGTGGAATGTATGATGAGGAAAAAATGAAACTATATAAAAACATGCTTGATGTTTATTTTTATGATGTTTCTCCAATGATCCACAAATTTGGTATTGATGCTGTGAATTCTTTTGCTGAAGGAGACGAGCACATGGGTATGCTGATGGGAATGAAACGATTTACAAAAATTGGCGGAGTAAATGTTGTTGCATTACGCCGACAAATTGCAGATCATTTGATCGAGGCAAATAATTATAATTTGTAATTGATAGTGTTCTTTTGTCATTCTGAGCAAAGCGAAGAATCTCAATTTTATTATTGAAATAGATTCTTCGCTTTGCTCAGAATGACAAACACGTTTAAAAATATTTATGCCTAAAAAAAATAAAATACTAAGTCTTGCAAAAAAACCTTGGAAGATGAAGCTGTATATGCTGATGAATCTTCCAATGGCTTTCCTTGCCGGATTAAAACTTCTTGTAATTACTCCCCAAAGGGCATCTGTTAGTGTACCATATAATTTCATTAATAAGAATCCTTTTCGATCAATGTATTTTGCTGTTCAAAGTATGGCAGCCGAGCTTTCTTCTGGGATACTTGCTCTTAATGAAGTTAGCCAGGCCGAAGTACCAGTATCAATGCTAGTGCTAAATATGAAGGCATCTTTCACAAAAAAAGCACGAACTAAAACGGTCTTTGTTTGTGAAGACGGTGAGCTTATAAAGTCTGCAATTACAAAAAGTATCTCTACAAAAGAGGGCCAAATAGTTGATGTCGTTTCGGTTGGTACTGATCAAAATGGAGAAAAAATAGCAGAATTTGTATTTACCTGGACTTTTAAACCAAAAAATTTGTAATATTGGGTGAACATTTTTTTAACATTTAGAACCAAATCTTGAATACTATGAAAGTTACTAGAACATTTGACCTTGTGGATCACTTAATGGATGGGCTTCAGCGTGATGATGCACTAACTGTGAAAAGAAATGGAAAGTGGGAGAAGTTTAGTACCAGCCAATACAAAGAGTTTGCAGATAATTTTAGCTATGGACTGCTTGCATTGGGGTATAAAAAGGGTGATAAAATTCTTACCATCTCAAATAACAGACCCGAGTGGAATTTTATGGATATGGGAATGAGCCAGGTTGGAGTTGTTCATGTTCCTGTATACGCTAACATAGGGTCCGATGAGTATAATCATATACTAACCCATTCAGATGCTCGAATGATTATCGTTTCGCATCATGATTTTTATCTCAAGATTAAACAACCCGCTCGAGAAGCCAAGAATATTGAAAAAATATATTCATTCGATCCTATTAATAAAGTAGATTCTTGGATGGAAATTATTGAGCTTGGTAAAAAAAATGCATCGAAGTTTAAGGATGAATTAATTAAAATAAAGGAAAGTATAAATGAGGACGATCTGTTGTCGATTATCTATACTTCAGGAACAACTGGATTGTCGAAGGGAGTAATGCTTAGTCATAAAAACTTTATGTCAAATGTAGAAGGTTGCATCGAAAGATTACCTGTTGCTTCCGATGGTAAATTCATCAGTTTTCTACCCCTTTGTCATGTTTTTGAAAGAATGGTAAATTATCTGCTTCACTTGCGTGGAGTAGCTGTATACTATGCTGAAAGTATTGATACTCTTGGTGATAATATAAGAGAAGTAAATCCTGAGGGATTTGCAGCAGTTCCCAGAGTAATTGAAAAACTTTTCGATAAGATATTACTAAAGGGTAAAGAGTTACAGGGAATTAAAAAGGGATTGTTCTTTTGGGCTGTAAATCTAGGGCTTAAATACGAATTAAATAACGTAAACGGTTGGTGGTATGCATTTCAACTTAAATTAGCCAATAAATTAATATTTAGTAAATGGCGTGAAGCTCTTGGCGGAAATGTAGAAGTAATCGTATCAGGAGGAGCACCACTTCAGGCCAGGTTAGCCCGAATTTTTACTGCAGCAAAATTAACAGTTCAGGAAGGTTATGGGCTAACCGAAACATCTCCAGTAATTGCAGTAAACAAAAACGAATATCCCTATCTAAAATTTGGTACTGTTGGGCCATTGGTTGAGAATATTGAGGTTAAAATAGCTGATGATGGTGAGATTTTAATGAAGGGACCAAGCCTGATGTTAGGTTACTATAAAGATAAAGAAAAGACCGACGAGGCCATCGATAAAGATGGCTGGTTTCATACAGGAGATATTGGTGAGATACAAGAACATAATATATTGAAAATTACAGATCGGAAGAAAGAAATATTTAAATTATCAACTGGTAAATATGTTGCACCACAAGTGGTTGAAAACAGATTTAAGGAGTCAGCATTCATTGATCAGTTAATGGTTGTTGGTGCAGGCGAAAAATATGCGGCAGCAATTATATGTCCTGCATTTCATTTTGTTCATGGTTGGTGTTTCAAACATGGGATTAAGTTTCACGACAATATTGACCTAATTGAAAATCCTAAGGTTATTGCCAGATTCCAAAAAGAAGTTGATAAAATTAATCAGGAACTTGGCAACCATCGTCAACTTAAAAAGTTTGAACTCACTTGTCAGGAATGGACACCCGAATCAGGAGAACTTTCTCCTACCTTAAAAGTAAAGCGCAAATACCTAAAAGAGAAATATAAGGTTAAACTGGATCGACTATATGGTTATACTGATGAGAAAGGACATGTTGTAACAGCTAATTAGATAATTGGTCATTAGTAATTGGACATTGGTGAATACTATTTTTTTTCAATGACAAATGATCCAATCAACCAATTATCTAATTACTAATTATCCAATAATATAGTTTCTTAACATATTAATTAATAATCTTGTATTCGGATTTTAAACTACCCCATCATGATAAAGCAAATCATTTTTTTAATCGTTGTATTAATTACTTTAGGCGTATTTACCTATTCTAGCTTAAAGTATTTCAAGTATTTTAAGTTCACCAAAAAGAAACCAATTGGAGATTTTGGTAAACGAATCTGGATAACGATTAAGGTAGCACTCTTCCAGGAAAAAATACTACGTCGCCCGATTATTGGTTTAATGCATGCGTTGGTATGGTGGGGATTTATTTTGATACTTTTTGGTAGTTTAGAAATGATTCTTGATGGCCTGTTTGGGACAGAAAGAGTTTTTGTTTTTCTTGGGCCGGTATACGATATCATAATAGCCGCAGGAGATATTTCAGCCTTCGTAATCGCCTTATTGATACTTGCATTTTTGTTTCGCCGATTGTTTATGCACATAAAACGGTTCTATGGTCCGGAAATGAAAAAGGTGTCAAAAATGGATGCCAATTTCGCCTTAACAATAATCTTCATACTAATGATAACCCTCTTGGGGATGAATACTTACTACTTACTTTGGTGTGATTCAACTGGTGAGGTGGTGCATGGGAGCTATCCCATAAGTAATATTATTGCGGGATTCTTCGATGGGATTCCTGCCGAGCAATTGTGGATGGGTTATCAAATTAATTGGTGGGCTCATATTGTATGGATATTCATATTTGCGAATATACTTCCATACTCAAAGCATTTTCATGTTTTTATGTCGGTACCAAATGTTTTTATCAGCAACCTAACTCCTGTTGGTTATGCCGACAATATGGCGGAAATTACCAAAGAAGTTAAACTGATGATGGATCCCGATGCTGCTTTCGCAGATGTGCCGGAAGAGGAGGGTGATCCCACTAGGTTTGGGGTTAAGGATGTTGAAGATCTAAATTGGATAAACTATTTTAATTCATTGGCTTGTACCGAGTGCGGCAGATGTACTTCGGTATGTCCGGCAAATATTACCGGAAAGCTACTATCTCCACGTAAAATAATGATGGATACTCGTGCTCGTATGAAGCAAAAAGGTCCGGGATTAGTTAAAGAGGGGAGAAGTTTCGATGACGGTAATTCACTGCTTGGAACATTTATAACCGAAGAAGAACTTTGGGCATGTACCCAATGTAATGCTTGTGTTCAGGAATGTCCTGTAAACATAAATCAGGCATCACTTATTTTGGATATGCGGAGATATTTGGTAATGGAAGAGTCAAAAGCACCAACGGGACTAAATACTGTATTCTCTAATATTGAGAATAATGGTGCGCCCTGGCAATTTTCGCCTGAAGACAGGATGCTGTGGGCCGAAGGACTTGATGTACCTCTTATGGCGGATGGTAGTGCTCCTGAATATTTATTCTGGGTTGGCTCGGCTGGTGCATTTGATGATAGATATAAAAAGGTAACACGTGAATTTATTAAAATACTTAATCATCTTAAAGTAAATTATGCTGTTCTGGGTATTGAAGAAACCGATAGTGGTGATGTGGCACGAAGGTCAGGAAACGAAATGCTTTTTCAGATGCAGGCAATGATGAATATTGAGATTCTTAATGGATATGAAGTAAAAAATATTATCACTTGCGATCCTCATGATTTCAATACTCTCAAAAATGAATATCCCGATTTTGATGGAAATTATAAGGTAATACATCATTCGCAATTCTTACAACAACAAATTGCAGCAGGTAAACTAAGTATTGATGGGAAAGAATTCGCTGGCAAGAAAATCACTTTCCATGATCCTTGTTATTTGGGAAGGGCAAATGGTGAATACAATGCTCCACGTTCAGTATTGGATGCCTTACCATCATCAAATGTAGAAATGGCACGGAATAAAAGTTTTGCTCTTTGTTGTGGCGCTGGTGGTGGCCAAATGTTCAAAGAAGCTGAAAAAGGTGTTAAAGAAGTGTTTCTCGAAAGAACCGAGGATGCCCTTAATACAGGCTGTGATATTATCGCCACTGCTTGCCCATTTTGTATGGTAATGATGACCGACGGACTCAAATACAAAAACAAGGAAGAAGAGATAAAGAATTACGACATTGCTGAGTTGGTTAGTATTAGCATGGGGTTGTAGTCGATTCTCCAATTAAGTTAAAGAGTTTAATGTAGTATGAAACTTCCTTTATTTCAATAATAAATCAAGCTATAACTTTAAATAATATAATAAAATTAAAACTATATACTTAAATAAATTTGCATATTTAAAGTAATACCTTTATATTTGCCAATATTTTCATTATTGGATCATGAGAAATCAAAACAAATTACTTATTCAACAACTTGATCGTAAGCTAAAGCCATTAGTTGAGTCTGGAAACATCCAAATTCCTGAAAGGGGATGGATACATACAATCCGTGTTACTCTTAAAATGACGTTAAGGCAGTTAGGGAGTAAATTAAACATTACTTCACAAGGAGTTAGGGATATTGAGAAAAGAGAGGTTGCGGGATCAATATCGATAAAATCACTAAAAGAAGTTGGTAAAGCATTGGATATGAAATTTGTGTATGGATTTGTTCCAGCCTCAGGCTCATTTGAAAATTATGTTGCATTAAAAGCCAGTGAGTTAGCAACAAAAATTGTTCTACGAACAAGTCAAAATATGAATCTTGAAGGCCAAGGAAATAGTAACGATAGATTAGTACAATCAATTGAAGAATTAAAAGTTGAAATAATAAGGGAAATGCCAAAATCATTATGGAATTAGAATTAAATTACCAAGATGGGCAAACCCCAATTGATTTTGATGAGAAAGTGGGCCTTCTCATTAAATCGGTAACTACGCAGGGTGAATTAGATGAGCTGGAACAATTAAATATTGAAAAAGCTGTCGAGTGGATTTTTAACACTAATTTAAATCAGAAAATAATCTTAACAGAAAAATTTATCAAACAATTGCATTATAAAATGTTTAGTGATATTTGGAAGTGGGCAGGTGTATTTAGAAAATCAGAAAAGAATATTGGTGTTATTTGGGTAAATATAGCAACCGAGCTAAGAATCTTGCTTGATGACACAAAATTTTGGATTGATAACAAAACCCATGAACCAGATGAAATAGCAATTCGGTTTAAACTTCGTCTTGTCAATATTCATTGTTTTCCAAATGGAAA
>JABMPH010000487.1 GCA_013203805.1 Bacteroidota bacterium
GCTCATTGTAACTCTTGAAGTCTCCTCCGGTCAAAATTTCCAGAGGCTCGCCGGAACTGAACTCGACACGGAGCCTGACGATAAGTCCAGCTGGGCCGGAGGCGGTGTTAGTTGCCGAAACTGCAAGGACATTGTCGCCACCGACTGTTCGTCCAGTTAGGTCAAATATTTTTGCATTCTGCCACGTTGGACTATTACCCACAGCCGTGCCATTAAATTCCATTGAGAAAGTACTAGACTTTTTGGAAAAGAAATATCTAAAAATTATTCCACAAAACCAGATTGAGGATTCTTCATATAATGCAGACTATAAATACAAACAAACTACATTGAAATTAGATAAAGATTTCAATCCTGTAAAAAATGAAGATTATAAATATGGTTTCATGGATAAAGAAGGATATTTAATAATCGCGTATAAATACGACTGTGCATATGATTTTTCAGAAGGTCTAGCTATGGTATATTCAACTAGAAATAGAATTGATTACTATGGTTATATTGATGAGAAAGGGAGTGAGGTAATTTCATTGCAATATGAATTTGGTGAAAGTTTTTCTCAAGGATTAGCATTAGTGAGACAAAATAGAAAGTTTGGTTTTATAGACAAGAGAGGAGTAATAGTACTCCCATTCAAGTATGACGATGCTGATTCCTTTGAAGGTGGCAAAGCAAGAGTTAAGATTAAGAATCGTCAAATATATATTGATAATACAGGAAATGAAATATAAACTACTGCCAACAAAATCCCACCAGGGGGGAAACTACTGTTTTTAAGAGCCCATTCATACAGTCTTTTAAATCCTTTGGGCGAGTTTTCAAATAGCGAAAAACATTGGTTGCTGTGTATCCTTACATCAACCAACAATTTACTGACATCGATACCTAACAATTCTTAGATAATTAAACCAGTAAAAAGCTAGTACATACCACCAGATACCTGCTAACTATTTAGAATAGGATGATTAGAACGCTGTGGGCTGGTTTTAATAGAAATTTTGTCCATCCGTCCAAAACCATAGTAATCTGGATGGACGGACAGTTGGTTTATGCTGTATTCCCCCTGATTAATCCATAATTATTTAAGTATTAACATGAGAACAATTACAGCTGGTAGTTGCTCTCAAAAGGCGTGGTAGATGCCCAAATAAAGCCCCGAGACCACGGGCAATAACTATGTCAAATTCTGACCAAAACCTCCTTAAACTGGCTGAAATAGAGGTAACATACAACCCTGAGGTTAAGCCATCTGAACGAGTAAAAATCACTACTTCTTCTGATGCTGAAGTGGTACTTCGTAGTATATGGAGCCAACCATTGGAACTAAAAGAGTGCTTTTATACATTATACCTGAACCGTGCCAATAAAATACTGGGATACCTGCTTGTATCAGTAGGAGGGATATCAGGGACTGTTGTGGATGTCAGGAACATATTTCAGACAGCTTTAAAGGTGAATAGTACATCCGTAATTTTGGCTCATTGTCATCCTTCTGGTAATCCTGTAGCCAGTGAATCTGATTTAAAAATAACTCAGAAGCTGAAAGATGCAGGTACATTTCTTGACATCCTGGTACTGGATCATATTATATTGTTGCCTGAAGGATATACATCCCTGGCAGATGAGGGATTATTATAAAAATATGTTGAGGTACCGCTAATACCTGATTGCTACAGATAAGCACAGCCTATACCTTTATGGTGTAGTGTTGTGTCTGTAGCATGAAATTATTAACAAAATAGCATTATTAAATATGTTTAATTAATTTTGAGACAGAGTTCGTAATTAACGAATTAAAATATAAGCGTTAGCTATTATTTGTGATATCGAAAACCGCTAATTTTCATGTTACCACAGGATTGATAGACACAAACGCTCACGCCTTGGCGTGGGTTGTGTTTATTTGTGGTAAGGGTTCTTAGCGGTACCTCGATTTCAGATAAGCTACAGTCCCACGCTTTTTTCTTTTGTATAAACTTCATCATTGGGGCTAGGATGATTCAAACATTTGAAAAATGAAAAACTTTATTTATTTGATTTTTCTCACATTCTCCATTTTATCCTGTGCCGATTCCGTTAGTGAAGATGAAAATGTAAATGACTTTACAAAAGATTCAGGAACTTTTATAGATGAAAGAGATGGAAATGAATACAAATGGGTAAAGATTGGTGATCAGGTATGGATAGCTGAAAATTTAAAATATCTGCCATACACATATTTTACTCGTGAAGATCAACCTTTGACAGCAGCCTATTTTGTATATGACTACTTTGGTGCAAGCGTTGAAGAAGCAAAAGCAACTGAAAACTTTGAAAAATATGGTGTATTATACAACTACATGGCTACCCTGGAAGCATGTCCTGCTGGTTGGCATGTCCCAACTGATGATGATTGGGAAGAACTTGCAGAATACATAAGTTCTCAAAATGGAGATTATAATAAATTTGAGTATTCTCCAGATGAATCTGGAGCTGTAGATGACTGGGAAGAAGTTGGTAAACATTTAAAATCAAATTATGATTGGGAGCTGCCCTATGATTATGAAGAAGGTATAGGCGGCAGCGGTACTGATGACTTTGGTTTTACTGCATTACCAGCAGGAGCCTATGTCCCAGATAACAATCATGATTTTGGGAATTTAGGTGAAATCACATTTTACTGGAGTTCGACAGACCGTATGGGTGAAGGATATCCTGCAGTTTATGGTAGGCATCTTCCTCATGACGATAATAATTTATACAGGTTTCCCCTAGGCAAGAGTGGCGGTGCAGCAAGCATTCGCTGCATTAAAGACTAAGTTTTTTATAAAAAGCGTTAGCTTCCTTTGAATCATCAAATCTAGCTACAGTCCCACGCTTTTTTCTTTTTATAACCTTCATTTTTGGGACTATTGTGGTAAAACCTATAATTAAAATGAAAAAGTTTTGTAAATACTGTGGATCTTCAATAGATGCAGACAGCATCTTTTGTACATCCTGTGGTTCTAGATTAGAAAACACGACTGCTAATACTTCTAAAAATGATATCGCAACTCCTGAAGAAGCTATAACAAAAGATCTTAAAGAAGAAGAGCATTCTGATCAAGGGAAAAGGGCGAAATATGATTACTCTTATCCTAGAGAAACATCTACAGCGAGTGTAGGTATATTACTACTTGTTATCCATTTAGTGGTGATCCTGATCGTATATCTTGTACCCGAAATAATCCATCCAATATTTTGGTTGGTTTATAAAATATATACTATTGTCTTACTCAGAATTATTGTACTAATCTGGATAGGAAATATTGCACAAAGATTAAACAGGGATGAGAGAACCTGGAAAATATTTGGGTTCATTATGCCTACGATTGCTCTTATTGTAATTGGGTATAAAAGAAAATTAATAAATGAGAATTGGGTTTCTAATGAATTATTATCTAAAATTGAAATAGAAGAAATAGATGATTATTATGATGAGAAACAAGGGAAATATACTTCGTACCTAGTAAAATTAAAATCAGGTGAATCAGGGTTGTTCTATAAAAGATACTCAGATAAGAAATATTATATTTCAGTAAACAATAAAAAAATATTCTTTCAAGATAAAAATATGTGTATAGAACATCTTATTAGTGCAATGAAGATACAATAAAGTATCTATGCTTATTAAGGACTGAGTTGAGAAAGTTCATTAACAAAAGATAAATAGGATGAAATAAAATAATCCTATTTAATCAATTTTTAAAAACTAAATAAAATGAAATCAAAAACATTAATAATAAGTATTCTTTTAATAGGTTGTAACTTGTCCCAAGAGCAAAACTTATACATTGAGAGTCCAGAGAATTACATACCTGATGTTTCTTTTACAGAAGGTGTCCTGTTAACCCAACAAATAAAAGAAGAGCTTGATCTTTTTGAATACATAAATTCACTTTATATTGATCCTTTAACTTATGCCTATAACCATTTAGAAGAATTGTACAATGGAAAATTATTTAAGAATGAAGAGATGGTTTTAAATATTAGAAAAGATTTTTTATTTGACGATAATACAACTGGCAAAATAA
>JABMPH010000488.1 GCA_013203805.1 Bacteroidota bacterium
CTTTTAATGGTGATAACTCAAATAGTTTTTTAATAGATGTTGAATCTATTGAATCCTGTAGATTTATGTTTTCCGACAAAAACAAATAGCCGGGCTTTGATATATTAAAAGCATACTCAACTCCAGAGTAAATTACAATTAGAAATTCTCCAACTATAGAATCGGAATATGTAGTGTTAATGACTTGTGCAGTAACCAGATTAGTAATTTCAACTTTTGCTTTAACTGGTTTGTTTGTTGTTTTATCTACTATTAACCCTTCAACATACATTACCCTATCGGGCATTATTTTGTCATAATTATCAAACTCGTAAATATCATAATTACCAAAACCTCCTGCCCTGTCGCTACTAATCCAGCTCCTCTTTCCATCAATACTACTGAATATATTAATCTCATTACCTAAGGAGTTTGTAGGATAACCAATGTTTTTGGCTAACGACCATCTACCAAGTTCATCAGCTCTTGAAACAAACAAGTCATACCCACCAAGCCCAGGATGACCTTTGGAAGCAAAAAATAGTGTATTTCCATCAGCATGAAGAAATGGAGCCATTTCATCCTTTGATGTATTGATGCTATCACCTAGATTAACCGGAGGACTCCAGGTATTATCTTTAAGTTTGATTGACATCCAGATATCGGAGCCGCCTTTTCCACCAGCTCGTTTTGAAGCAAAGAATAATTTTTTGCTGTCAGAAGATATAATGGGTTGTGATTCCCAAGTAGAGGTATTAATGCTATTTCCAATATTCGTTGGCTCTAACCAGTTTCTCCCTACACTTTTTGAAAAATATAAATCGCAACCACCTTGACTACCCGGCCAATAGCAACCTGTAAAGAACATAGTTCTGCCGTCAGTGCTGAAATTTATTGTTCCCATATTCAACCTTTCATCTTTCCACCCCAGATTAACAAGTTTAGGTTTACTCCATGATGAATCGTTAAAATCGGAATAATAAAGTTCTTCTACATATTTTGCTGTAGAAAACCCGTGTTGTTTAGTACGCTTTGTTAACATCAATAAGTTAAAATCCGTATTTACATAATTTATATATTCATCATTTGGTGTGTTTATGGTACTCCCAATATTTAGAGGATTGGTTAAAACCGGATTAGAAACTAGTTTTAGCGCTGTATCGGCAAATATCAATTTGTCTATGGCTAAAATCCTTAACTCTTCAGATATAGAATTTGATTTAAGTAACTTATTGTAAGTAATGCTCGAATTCTCATAGTCTCCCAAGTTGTAATATATGTTTGCTAAAAAGTAATAAACAGGCGGAAAAAACGCAGAATCGATTGCGAGTGCTGAATTATATGCATCTATTGCTTCATCAAATCTTTTTAAATCAGAATATATATCACCCAATAATAACCATGTTTCGATAAAATCACGATCATAATCCAAAGATCTCTCAAGATTTGTAATTGCACCATTGTAATTTTTACTTGTATAGTGAGAAGCCCCTATATTATAGGCCTTAACAGCCTTCTTACTTTTTGATGAGAACTGATACTCCTGAGCGTATGAATTAACTATTGAAATCAAAAGAATAATTACAATAAAGTGGCTAATACTCAATGATAATATTGTTGATTTACTGATAATTAGAAGGTTTTTTAAAATGTGTGTCATTTTCCCATTTCTCTGAAAGCAAACAATATTATATTCATATCTTTCCAAAGATTATAGTCTCTTGCATAAAGCAAGTTTAATTGAGTGATAGTTTCATCATCATAGTTATTAAACTTGATTGAATCCATTGGATTAAGTACTCCTACTCTAATTTTTGGTAGTTGATTTAATTGATATTCAATGGGATAATATCCTACCCAGCTTTTTGATCCCCACAATACTTTGAAAATATTTTTAATAAAGCCCGATGGCTGCTTTTCAAATAGTATCAAAATTGGCAAAAGCGATAGGAAAACTAAACTTAATAACATGTCGATTAATCGTTTATTTCTTCTATTTGCAATTTTATCAACGGCATTAATATCAACAGTATACAAGTCGCCACGTGTGTGTATCGAATTACTGCCAATAATCGAAAGGCTATCTTCAGGAGCAATCTTATAATCGACCTGAGCCACTTGCCACTCGGTCATTTTATCAATGATATGTTGATGCGTAATGCTTTTAGAACAAAATA
>JABMPH010000489.1 GCA_013203805.1 Bacteroidota bacterium
AGGGCAGCCAAACGACTGCCTTCGATATAAATCAAAGTTGAGCAATTACCTTAGTAAACGTGGGTTATGAAGCTATAATTGTTAACAGCTTTTCAATATCCAAAGGTTTAGTTAAACAATCAATAGCTCCCTCAGCCATTGCTTCTTGTATCACTTCTTTTGATGTATAGGCAGTCATAAGTAGTACACTGATCCAGAGTTTGGTCTTCTTGATCTACCTGAAAAGTTCTACACCGTTCATCTCTGGCATCTTAACATCGGTGAGTGCAAAATCATGGCCGTTGTTGTTGATTAAGGCTATCGCTTCTTCACCACTATGTGTACCAGCGGTTTTGAGCCTTTCATTTTAATATAGGCAGCAAGTTCTTTAATATTGAAGAATCATTTATTTCCTCTGATTTGAGAAATTCTTCTAACTTTATTTTATTTTGATCATATGCTTTTTTTCCTTTTCGTGCGATTGATCAATATTGTATATTTTTCTGATACTTTTTGTTGTGAGAATTTTCATAAAGGATTCCATAGTGATTTGTTTTGTTTTAATAATCGATAAATTAATTGATATATAAATGTAACACATTAATAAAACATGTGAATCCAAATTTTGCATAAAATATAAAGGTGGTAGTATCCTGGGCATGCAGATTGAGTTCCCCCCAAAGCCCCCCCTTTATCCAACTTAGAATTGATACTTGTTAAATGTCATAATAATAATTTTATTTAAGAAAGAAAATATTCATTTGTGTATATTTTTCGATAATAAACAAAAAAGTATCATTGTAAATTTAACTTGGTCCTAGAATTATATTAGCCAGTCTTATTTAAATAGGCTTTGCGTCAAAGTGATTTATTTAATAACAACTTTGGAACATTTGTAATATATTAAGGTATCGGAGAGTAGCAATGAATGTAGTTATGAAGATTAATGCTCATACAGATTTTACTCTAACTAGAGAATCTGGAAACCGTTTATATGAAGATATAAGCGAATTCCTATCAATGCGTTCCGACATTACTAAGATTGTTTTTGATTTTGAAGATGTAAGTGATGTCTCAACATCTTTTATTCAAGCTACCATATTAAAACTGATTAAAAATAATTATAAAGTAGAATCAATAAATTATAATCAATCAATCCGTTTCAAAATGGCAACATTGGTTAAAATTGCTCGGATCGATCCGCATATATTTAAAAAGGCAGATTGTTATCCTCAATCTCCAGTGTTCGTATAACATCAGTTCTAAAACATATTTCAATAAAAGTGCCAGTAAATTCACAGCTATAATTTGAATAAATATATGGTCTATTATGGACAAATTTGACACACCCATTATTTGAAGCAATAAATAAATACTCTCCAATATGTTCTAAATAGCTTTTTAAAGTTGTCAAGCCCCAACCTCCTTCGGGATAGGAGGAAATTCCTGGCTCAGTAGCTTTAATAATAGCTTCAGAATCGGTTTTGACTTCACTAAACGTTGGTTTAATCTTTCCAGGGATACCAATACCCGTGTCTGAAATTGAAATTTTTACCCTATCAATGTATGCTTGTGCAACAACAAAATATTTATTTTCGCCTGAATGTCTATATATGTTATCCAGTAATTCAGCAAATACATCATCAATGAATTCATAAGGGATCTTCCCGGCACTCCTTTCACTACAAAGAAAAATAAGATTTCTGATATTTTCATTCAGTTCATTACGATCATTAAAATTAACTACTTGAAATTCAATTAAATTGCCTCTTAAAGGTCTTCTGTTCATTCTCGGTCGTGGAGGGTCAAAAACAATTCTATCTCCAAATTCTTCATCTAAAAATGATAACACTCCAATTCTTTCTAAATAATTGAGGGTTCCAAGGTTTGCTTTGAAGTTAATTACTTTTGATATTTTCATTTGATTTTGAAAATATCCAGCTAGGAACAGTAGCCCAATGGGTTCAAAAAATGTGATATTCTCACAGTCAATTAGCATATTTTCGTTTGGAGATAGCGCCCAAGATTTCCCGCCAATTGATAGATGTGTTAGCTTACTCATTTTGAATAATTGTGATTAGAACAATTTCCATCCTGATCCAATTAAATTACTTTCGATATATTGATAGTCTCTATTTGAATTGAGCCAAAATGAGCCCTCTTTTTCAATGACAATACCTCCAACTAAATTTTTACCCTCCACATTTTGATTTATTATATATTTTGCTAACCCCTCAGCTCTCTGTCCTGCTGTCTCCGCAGTTATACCACCTTTAGTATCGAATAAACCAATTCTACCATCCCTATATTTCACAATCCAATCCACATAAAACGGAACGTCATCTTCGCCATCTTTTCTCGGAACTGCAAAAAATGTCCCATCACGTTCACCGTTTTTAAACCACCATTCAACGATATCTTTCTTATTATCTATGAACTCAGCAAAACTCTTTTCAACTGAAGACGCATTTGTTTTTTCGTAAAACGGTTGCATTATTGAAAGATCATAATCCTTATTGACATATTCTTCAGAATAATTTATAGACTTTGGAATTTCCCAATTTTCATCAAATACTATTTCTTTCGCTCGTGTTTCAATATCAGACAAATATTGTTCTTTTGCAAGATTTACAACATCCTTGAAATATTGAATATTTTCGTTCGCTAAAACAATCATCTGTTCTTGTATCCCGGCATAATCAAATTGTGGAAATTCATTTCTAAAAAATTCATATATTGACTTGTTTATCCTTTTTACCGATCGTTCTTCGGGGAATAAAGGAGCTAGAGCATTAACGGAAAATTGATCAAACAAAACCTGAATTTCTCCTTCGGTTTGTTGACGTGAAACGAGATCACCTTCATGTGTATCGTCTGTATCGAACAAGTTCTTAAACTCTACATCTGGTTCAGTAATTTTACCGTCTGATATAATATTTCTTGCAATTCCTTCAACATCTAATGATATCTTATTTTTTATATTATAATCTTTTGCAGCAATCAAGAAAAATTCAACAAATCTTGGTGCAAGTCTTGTCCTTTCCCTTTGTCGTACTGAATGACAAGACAATAATTCAATATCTTCATAAATATTGTTGTTTCGTCTCGAATGAAAAACAGTGGCGTAACCGTTGGCAATATCTTGATGAATTGAAATATCACTTAAATTTGTATATATGTAACCCACATTTAAATCATCAATGTCATAATGTTTCAAATCAGGCATTCGCATAATTCGACCGACTGTTTGAATAGAAAAAACGATACTTTTCCAATCGCGGAATAAAACTAAAATAGATGCTCTCGGGCAATCCCAACCCAACGCAATGGCTTGTTTAAAAATCATCACTTCAACAGAACTATCCTTTTTTGTAATTGTCGCTAAATTTTCTTTATCATCCGTCAAATAAACTGCTAGACGACGATTATCAATTGTGATATCGTGTTTTTCTTTTAGAATTTCTTTTACACCTTCTACAAAATCAGTCTGACCTCTTTGTCTATCTGGTAATTGAATCAACATTAAAGGATTCACAGTTGAATTTTCCTCTGAAAATTGCTTGGCAATTTCCTCCCGTTTCTCTAGTGCGGTGCGAATAATAAATTCATTCGTTGATTCATCTGCATCACTTTGAATAGTTACATCACCCTCTGGTGATTGTTGCTGAATTGTATTTTTAAAATCAGGGTTAATTGCAATCCGCTTTTTAATCATTTCCTCATCAATAACGTGTTGGCGATGGACTACCACAGATCCATCATATCGAATATTTGGCGGAGTTGCAGAAACTTCTATTGTTAACACTGCATTGATTAAACCAATTAACCCTTGTGTATTTTCAGCACCAGCAGTATGATGGCTTTCGTCGATAATTAAAACTAATGTTCTGCCTTCACTATACGTGTTTTCAACTACTTTTTCTAAATAGAATTCTTGTTCATTCTCTCGATAATAAATATTGTCCTCTCGATTGATACTTTCCCAATTCAAAAAGAGTATTTCATTTGGACCAATCATTCTATTAGATAAATCTTCAAAGTTGGAACATTTGAGAGCCATTGATTCCAAAAAATAGTTTTCTAAACTTGCTTTGCTTTGAGAATGTAGTTTCCCGGGAGCTGTCCAAATAAATGATAATTCTTTTCCGTCTATCCGATTATTGACTAATTCCTTTAAATATTCAGCCATCATTACTGTTTTACCTGAACCTGTTGGAGCCTTAAAAACAATAGTATGTTTACCATGTAAATCAAGTAACTCGTTTGATTTCTCATTTAAGTCTTTGACTGCCTTAAATTGATAATCTAAATCTTTCATCTGAAAATCCTTTTATATGTATTAATAATTGCTCGAGGAATGGAACAAACTTCAACCTTGTCTAGCATATCAGAGAACTCTTCAGCAAAGTCATCATCCCCTAACGAAAACACATAAACATTCACAGGAAGTTTAAAGTCTATTATCATTTCTTTGAATTCAGGTATTTTATGTTCGTAAAATATTATTCCGGTATAATGGTCCTTGTTTTTAAAAATTTTGATGCTACTAGAATTGAATACTGATATAAAAGTATTTTCTTTCAAGCATAGCATTTCAACTGATTGATTAGTCAACTTTTCCATATTTGAATCTGTGGGTTTTGCTGAAACAAATTCAGTTCTATAAAATTTTAAATTTCCATTTAATCCTGGAACAGTATCTTGTATATCATTAATCCCATATAATAATAGTGTATTGTCCTTTAGCTCTCCTTTCAAATTATCGTAATGATCTTTATTCAACATTTTTGTTTCTAGATAAGTTTCATAAATATCTGAGATTCTATTTAGTTTTGTGATATTTAGCTTTTCCTCAAATAATAGTGTTCTCTTCTTACCTTTATATTTATAACCATTTATATTTTTTCTAATTCTAGGATAGCAAACCTTTCTACATATTCCTTCTTCAATCATTTCGTTATTTGTTGCATTATTTTTTTTCAACTCATTATATTTTTTTCTACTCAATTCATTGTTTGTAGATAGGATCAATTGTCGATTACCGCCATCCTCATTATTCAATTCTAATACAGCTTGTCCTGTAGTCCCTGAGCCAGCAAAAAAATCAAGGATAATACTATTTTTATTTGCGGCAATTTTTAAAACATCTTTGAGCAAATAAGGAGATTTTGGATAGTCAAAAATCTTTGCACCATCTTTATTTGTACCAAATATTTTTTTTAGCTCATTTGTACCATTAACCGCACTATACGATGGTTTATACCACAATGATTTTGGCTTTTCACCCTTATTATCGACCTCACGTTCCTTAGCAAAAAGCTTGATATTATCACCATCTATAATTACTTCAATATAATTGTCTTTTCTTTTTATAAAACTTTGCTTTCCCCAACGCCATACTCTTTCTACTCCGTTCTTATCAATTGGCAATAATTCCACACTGTTTTTAAATGGTTTTACTTCCAATCGTTTGGTTACAGTGTCTACATAAATTGAATACCACATGTTTTTTCGATCAATTCTTCTCGAGTTTGAGCCACTACGCTGAAATTCCCTTGTTTTGTATCTACCAAGTGCATCTGAATAAATATATTCCCGTTGTTTTTTTTCAGATATATCTAAATATTTAATTAATGCTTTTGATTCCTTTTTAGCATATAACACCATGTATTCATGTGCCGTAGCTACAAATTTGTCGTCCTGGCGTCCACCGGGATTATGTACTACAACAATACTAGAAAGTCTATTATTATCACCAAACACCTCGTCCATGATGTGCCGAATGTTGTGGATTTCATAATCATCTATAGCACAAATGATGATACCATTATCGCTTAATAGATTTTTTGCCAACACTATCCGTTTATACATCATTGTTATCCATTTACTGTGTTTAAATGAATCTTCTTTGTCTACGTAATTATTATTATATAACCATGCAGTACTTCCTGTATTATATGGTGGATCGATATAAATAACATCAATGGCATTTTGATGTGTGTAATTCAAAACTGAAAGGGCGTGGTAATTATCACCTTCAATTATAATATGTGTGGGGTTGGCCGGGTCGTTCTTAATTGCCTTTGATTTAACTTCTTTTAGAACAGGCAATTCTTTTTTACACCGCAAAACCACTTTTTCAGGCTCCCGCACTTTATCCCAAACCAAGCCGTATTTCTTTCGCTTTTTTAGCTCGGTGATTTCAGCGATCAAGTCTTCTTTGCTATATTCAAAATAATCTTGTTGTTTTGGCACCTAGTTCACCTTTCAAATCTGGACTGGCTCATAATCAATTCACTGTCTAAGAAGTATAATTTCCCGTTTAAATTAAGAAATCAAATGTGAATAAATAATGGAGTGTCCTTAATTTATTTTTAATCTGGTTTTATTAAATAAACTACCTATTATTTTTCTAGTACATTGTATAAGTATAGCCATTTAGAGATGATCCTCATGGTACCATTCACCATCAATATACACCATATCATCACTACGGTTAAAATCCTCTGGAAAAGCTCTTCGTTCTTCTTCATCATCTAGATTTTGGTGATACCCTATCCGGAACTTTTCTTGTGCTGATAAACGATGAGTATCTCGATTAACTTTACTAATTCGCCAGATATTCCAAGATTTACCACTTTTTGAGATGGTAACTCCCCCATTTAGCTTAAATTTTTGTTGTAGTACCTTTGCGAGCAATAAAGCTTCAGGTCCAGAGAGGCATGAGTATTTATCTGATTGTTGCTTATCTGATTTTTTAGCGCGGACCCAAACGGCATCACATTGATCGATTGTACATTTAATATTTTTTCCGTTTTCATATCTCCAAGGATTTATGTTTATGCGTCCGTTTTCAAATGCTCTTGCTATATCTAATAGTATACTTTCTTGCTGATTTTTCACAATAGAGGTAGAAGGGTTTTTGGTAAGTGTATCGCCGCTACTTTTTTCAAATATTGTATTGGGTGTTAATTTCTTTTTCTTAGTTATTGATGCTTTATATGTGTTTCCCCCTCCCTGCCATTCACCATGTAACCATAAAACTCCAAAAAGCCCCAGGATCACAAGAATTATTAAACTTACTCCGTCCATTCAAAAATTTATACTTATTGTGGAATGACTTTTCTAATATTCATCAAAAAGTGCAAACTTAAAACTGTGTTGAGTCTTGATATTCTGGAATTATTAAATTATTAACAATTTCTTCAATACAATCTTTTAGATAGCACCTTTTATCAATTGTATAATATCCAATCTTTTCGCTAGTCTCAATATCAATAACATATATGTTAATTGACGAAATTATCATTTTAGATTTTTTATAGTTACTCGGATAAGAACCTGTCCTCTCTTTTAAATTATCAAACACAGTAATCTGTAAATCTGAATACGATGTATCAGGCTCTAAAACGCTACCTATTATCGATCCACTGATTAAATAGTTAGCACCAATAATTCTACCCGCTTCTAAAAACTGATTATACACTGAACCAGAAAGTTGTAATCCCTGTTCTTCAAATATTTCTTCAATTTGTTTACGATCAACAACTTTATATTCACCTTGTTTAATAAATTCAATTTCTAACCTATCTGTCAGCCAAACTGCTTTATCTTGTATCTCTTTTGCGGAATCAAGCTGATATACAATAATAGATTTTTCGTTGCAAAATATTAAAGAAATAAACGTGATAAATATTAAGTGCTTTTTTTTGAACAATGCTTACCCCTATAAATTATGAAGAGAAATCTACTACAATATATATTAAGAAATAATACTGAATAGATGATTAAGCTATTTGAACCGGATCCACGTACCCTTCACCGTTTTGCTGACTTTATCGGTGTTGACTGATTATCATGAAATATTATTCTTATTATTTTTAATCTTAACAAATGAAAAGGGCTGATTTCTCAGCCCTAATCATTCGGTTTATGCAACCAAATAGCAACCTATAAGCAACTTACAC